>JAPOVS010000047.1 GCA_026708055.1 bacterium
CCAGCCGCACATCGTTGATGGCACCGAGCCCGGCGCCGGCAACGAGCAGGACGCCGTCGGGCTGCAGGGCGCGCAACAGGTCGCGGCAGTCGCCGTCGGTAGCGAGCGGCGACCGAACGCCGCCCACCGTTTCCACGAAGCCGAGGTCCGGCGCCGGCGACGGCCAGCGGAGCTCGACCAGCAGGTCGGCCAGCGTCGGCGGCGCCGCACCGGCGAGGGTCGCCGCCAGCGGTGGGGCCATCGGCACGGGATACCAGCGGTGCACCGGGCAGACCGCCTGCGGGGCCTCGCCGGCGGCGGCGGCCAGCACTTCGGCGTCGGTGGCGCCGAGTTCGTCGGCGTCGAAGGACTGCACGGGCTTGCGGGCGCTCACCGAGAGTCCCCGCCCGCGGAGCGTTTCGACGACCCCGGCGGTGACCCAGGTCTTGCCGATCTCGGTGGCCGTGCCCGCGACGGCGATGAGCGTGGCGGGTCGGGTCACGGTCCCAGTCCGAGCGCCGCCAGCGCCTCCAGAAGCCGCCCGACCATGTCGTCGGTGTGGGCGGCCGACACGGCCACCCGGAGCCGCGAGGTGCCCGGCGGCACGGTCGGCGGGCGGATGGCGGGAATGAGCAGGTTCCGCTGCATCAGGGCCTCGGCGGCTCGCAGCGCTTCCGCCTCGCCGCCCACGAGGATCGGCACGATCGGGGAGCCATGTCCGGGCCGCAGGCGGTCGACGTGGCCCCGCAGGCGCGCCACGAGCGCGTCCCCCTCGGGGCCACGGACGATGCGGATGGCCTCGAGCGCGGCGGCGGAGTCGGCCGGCGCCGGCCCGGTGGTGAAGATGAACGGGCGCGCCCGGTTGAGGAGCAGATCGATGAACGGACCCGGGCCGCACACCGCCCCGCCGACGGTGCCCAGCGCCTTGGACAGGGTGACGACCCGCAGCACCCGCAGACCGTCGAAGCCGGTGAGCGGGGCCAGTGACGGGCCGAGGACCGCGTGGGCCTCGTCGATCACCAGCAGCGCCCCGCGGCGGGCGCAGCACTCCCCCAGCGCGGCCACGTCGGCTTCGTCGCCGTCCATCGAGAAGACCGCGTCGACGACGACCATCCTCCTCGGCAACGAGGTCTCGCTCAGCAGGCGGTCGACGTGGTCGATGTCGTTGTGCCGGGCGACCGCGATCGGCGAGCGGCTGAGGCGGCAGCCGTCGATGATCGAGGCGTGGTTCAGCTCGTCGCTCACGATCAGGCAGTCCGGGGCTCCCAGGCTGGCGAGGACGCCCAGATTGGCGGCGTAGCCCGTCGGGAAGACCAGCGCCCGCTCGGTCTGCTTCCAGTCGCAGAGCTCGGCCTCGAGTTCTGCGTGCACGGGGCGCGAGCCGACGACGAGCCGGCTGGCTGTGGCGCCGGCTCCCCAGCGGTCGAGCGCGGCGTGGGCCGCGGCGATCACGGCGGGATGGAACGACAGCCCGAGGTAATCGTTGGAGGCGAAGGAGACCACATCCCGGTCTCCGAGGCGCCCCACCGGCCCGCGGGCGTCGAAGGTGCGGACCTCTCGCCAGCGGTCGGCGGCGCACAGCGCGGCGATCTGCTCGCTCGCCCAGGCGTCGAAGCCCCCGCTGCCGGGGGCATCCGGCCCGGTCACGGCAGTGCCTCGGCGGCGGCCACCATGGCGCCGGTGATGCGTCGCAGCTCCTCGTCGCTGCTGATGTAGGGCGGCATCGCGTAGAGCAGCCGCCCGAAGGGCCGCAGCCACACGCCCCGGTCCACCAGCAGTTCCTGGGTTGCGGCCACCGGCACCGGATCCGTGGTCTCGATCACCCCGATGGCCCCCAGAACCCGAACCTCGGCGACCCCGGCCAGGGCGGCGGCCGGTTCAAGTCCCGCCCGCAGCGACTGCTCGATCGCGGCGATCTCGGCCTCCCAGGGCCGCGACAGCAGCAGGCGGATCGAGGCCGTCGCGGTGGCCGCCGCCAGCGGGTTGCCCATGAAGGTGGGGCCGTGCGTCAGTGCACCGGACTCCGCCGCGCTGACCCCGGCGGCCACCTCTGCGGTGCAGAGTGTCGCCGCCATGGACAGGTAGCCCCCGGTGAGTGCCTTGCCGACACACATGATGTCGGGGCTGATGGCGGCGTGGTCGCAGCCGAACAGCCTGCCGGTCCGCCCGAAGCCGGTGGCGATCTCATCGGCGATGAGCAGGACGTGATGCTCGTCGCAGAGCCTGCGCACCTCCGCCAGGTAGTCAGGCGAGTAGAACCGCATCCCGCCGGCGCCCTGCACGACCGGCTCGAGAATGACCGCGGCGATCTCGGACCGGTGGCGGGCCAGCAGATCGGCGAACCCGGCGATGTGCTCGGGACGCAACGGTTCCCCGTAGCGGGGCCCCGGCGCCGGGGCGAAGAGCTGGTCGGGCAGGATGCCGGCGAACATGCTGTGCATGCCGGTCACCGGGTCGCAGACCGACATGGCCGCCAGGGTGTCGCCGTGGTAGCCCGAGGCGACGGTCAGCAGCCGGGTGCGCTCGGGCTCTCCGGTGCCGCGGGCGTACTGCAGCGCCATCTTGATAGCGACCTCTACCGACACCGAGCCGGAGTCGGCGAGGAAGACGTGCTCGAGCCCCGGCGGGACGATCTCGACGAGCAGCTCGGCCAGCTCCACCGCTGCGGGGTGCGTGATGCCGCCGAACATGACGTGTGCGACCGTCTCCAGTTGCGTGCGGACCGCCCGGTCCAGAACGGGATGGCCGTGGCCGTGGATCGCCGCCCACCACGACGACATGCCGTCGATCACCCGGCGCCCGTCGGCCAGCGTGAGGGTGGTCCCCGCAGCGGCCACCACGGGGACCGGCGGGATCGCCGCGGGCATCGGGGCGTAGGGATGCCAGAGGTGCCGGCGATCCCGCTCGACGAGGTCGCGGTAGTCCCACCTCTGGCCGCTGCGGCGCGCCCGCCCGGCACCCGGCCCGCCGCCGGCCATCAGCCCCCCTCGGGCAGCCGCACCGTCTCCCGGACCTCGGCGGAACCGGTGCCCCTCTGGCAGCGGCGGCAGCGGGCCTCCCAGCCGGTCGGATGCACGGTCAACCGGAAGCGTTGCCCGCACTGCGCGCAGTAGCGGGGCGCCTCGAACGGGGGCCGCCGGCAACCGCCGCAGTCGCGGGTGCCGCACCACGGGCAGTACGCCCCGCTCATGGCGCTCAGATCACGCCGGTGAGGGCGCCGATGGGCATCTGCAGGTCCTCCAGCATCCGGAGGTCCTCGTCGGGGTGCCGCCCCAGCGTGGTGAGGTAGTTGCCCACGATCAGGGCGTTGATGCCGGCGGTCATGCCCATGGCCTGGAACTCCCGCAGCGTGATCTCCCGGCCGCCGGCGTAGCGGAGGATCACGCCCGGCAGCGCCAGGCGGAACAGCGCGATCCAGCGCAGCGCCGCCAGCGGCCGCAGCGGCCGGCGGATCTGCAGCGGCGTGCCGGGCCGGGGGTTCAGGAAGTTCAGCGGCACCTCGGTCGGGTCCAGCGACTGGAGCTGGCCCAGCAGTTCCACCCGGTGATCGAGGGTCTCCCCCATGCCCAGCAGCGCCCCGCAGCACAGCTCCATGCCGTGGCGTCGCACCAGCTGGCACGTCTCGTAGCGCTCGTCCCAGGTGTGGGTCGTGGCGATGTTGGGGAAGAAGCTGCGGGAGGTCTCCAGGTTGTGGTTGTAGCGGTGCACGCCGCCTTCCGCCAGGCGCCGGGCCTGGTCCTCGCTGAGGATCCCGGCGCTCACGGCCACGTTGAGCCCGGTCTCGGCTTCGATGAGCGGCACCAGGGAGATGAGCCGCTGCAGCGTGCGCTCGTCGGGTCCGCGGATCGCCAGCACCATGCAGAACTCGCTGGCGCCGGTGCGGGCGGTCTCCCGGGCCGCCGCCAGCACCTCGTCGACGTCCAGGAACGGCGTCGCCGGCAAGGTCTCGGAGAAGCGGGTCGACTGCGAGCAGAAGTGGCAGTCCTCGGGACAGCCTCCCGTCTTGACCGACAGGATGCCCTCGATCTCCACGGTCGGGCCGCACCACGCCAGGCGCACCGCATGCGCCAAGGCGGTGAGCGCCGGGACCTGCTCGTCGTCCAGGGTGGCCAGTGCCCGCAGCTCCCCCGGCTCCAGCAGCCGGCGCTCGTCGATGAGCGCCACCTCGGCGGAGCGCAGCAACGAGCGGGCGCCGCCGGCGGCACCGGCCGTCCCCGCAGCCGTCATGCCAGCGCCTCGCGGAGCGCCTCGAACCGGTCCGCCCGCCGGCGACGGGCCTCCAGGGCACCGTCGAGGTCGACCTCGACGAAGCGGGTGGTGTTGTTCGGCGCCGACTGGGCGACGTCGTCCATGTCGGCGCTGATGACGGTGGCCACCATCACGTAGCCGCCGCCGGACACGGCGTCGCGGTGCAGCACGATCGGCTCGACACCGCCGGGGATCTGGATCGATCCGATGGGGTACGGGGCATCAACGATGTTGGAAGGATCGCTGCCGGCGCCGAAGGGCGCAACCCGCTCGCGGAACTCCAGGGTTGCCCCGCGGTAGCGGAACCCGGTCCGGTCGGCGAGCGTGGTGAGCCGCCAAGTGGCCCCGGCGAACGTCCGGCGGCCCTCGTCGGTGAGGCGGTGGTCGTAGAGGCCCATCATCACCCTGATCTCACGGTGGCGGGGATGGGTGCTGCGCAGGGCCTCGGGCACGCACCGTCCGGGGCCGACACCCTCGGCGTCACCGATCGGCAACTCGTCGCCGGCCGCGAGGGCGCGCCCCTCCAGCCCGCCGAGGGATCCGAGGGCGTACGTGGAGCGGCTGCCGAGCACCGCGGGGACGTCGAAACCGCCGCTCACGGCGACATAGGCGCGGGCCCCCGATCGGAGGTAGTCGAACGACAGGACCTCGCCCGCTGCCACGGCGAAGCTCTCCCAGGCCGGGCGCGGCTCGCCGCCGAGGAGGGGCGGCAGGTCGGCGCCCGTGACCGCCACCGTCGCCGGGCGGTCGAAGCGCAGTTCGGGCCCCATGTAGGTGCACTCCAGAACGGCCGCCTCCTCGCCGTTGCCGACCAGCAGGTTCGCCGCCAGTGACGAGTACTGGTCCAGCGATCCCGACGGCGGGATGCCCACGTTGTAGTAGCCGGGCCGGCCCGTGTCCTGGATGGTGGTGGCGAGGCCGGGCTGCAGGACGCTAACGACCATCGAGAGCCTCGGTGAGCCCGCGGTTGTAGCCGTCGGGATCGGCCAGGAAGCGCCCCAGCGAGAACTCCACGGGCGCCTGGCGGAGGCGGAACCGCCGGGTCTCCACCTGCGCCGTCAACTCGTCGTAGGTCTCCCGATCGATGGGCGCGTACTTGACGATGAACCCCGGCTCGAAGAACACCAGGGAGTCCGCGAAGTCGGGATGGGTCTGCGTCGGATCGTAGATCGGCGCCGGCGTGATGCCCAGCATCTGGTACCCGCCCGCGCCCCGCACCGAGTAGATGCTCCCGAAGCAGCCGCCGTGGCCGATCGTCTGGCGGGGGGTGTCGGTGCGCGGCGAGAGGTACTTGGGGACCTCCAGCTGGCGCGCACGCGGGACCATCTGGAACAGGAACGGCAGCCCGGCCACGAATCCCACCATCGAGGCGATCCACGGAGAGGTCGAGTGGGCGGCGACGAAACCCTCCGTGGAGTCGAAGCCGTTGACCCGGGCGGCGTACTCCAGGTCGGTGGCGTCGGGATCCTGGCGGTTGGCCCGGAACCGCGAAGCGGTCTCCCGGGTCCACGGGTCGCCATAGAGGATCGGCACCTCGACGATGCGGGTCCGCAGATCGAAGCCCGTGCCGTCGCCGACGGCGGTCTCGATCGATTCCAGCTCGGCCACGAGGTCCTGCGGCGCCAGGCGGTCGGGATCGAAGCGGACCTGGTAGGAGACGTTGGCCGGGCAGATGTCGATCACGCCGTCGATCCGCCGCTCGGCCAGGGTCGCGGTGACCGCCATGGCCCGGAAGTTGGCGGCGAGGTTCATCTCCTCGTCGAACTCGACGAAGATGTGGTCGTCCCCGCCGAAGCTGCGCCGCACGGCGCGGCCGCTCACTTGCACCTGCTCCCGCGTTCCGGGCTGCACTCGCCGGTCCGCCGGCGCCGGCCGAACGCTGCCCGGCTCATGGCAGGACGGTGAAGAGCACCTGGCCGGCATCCACCATCTCGGCGTCGGCGACCGCCACGGCTGCGATCGTCCCCGTCGTGCCCGCCTTCACCTCGAAGAACTGCTTCATCACCTCGACGAGGGCGACGGTCGTGTCGGGCTCGACGGGGCTGCCGACCTCGACGAAGGGGTCGAAGTCCGGCGACGGCCGGCGGTAGAAGACGCCGGGCAGCGGGGACCGTATGTCCGCGGTCAGAGCTCGCTCGGCGCCGCTCACGAGAGGTACGGGGCGAGGGCGGACCGCACCGCGGCGGCCACCTCGACCGCGCCCGGGGTGTCGGAGTGGACGCAGACGATGTCGGCCCGCATCGGGATCTCGCTGCCGTCGACGGCGATGGCCACGTTCTCGGTGACGGCCCGCACGGCGCCGGCGGCGGCCCCCGCGGGGTCGACGGCGGCGTGGTGCCGGGTGATGATGAGGCTGCCGTCGGGTCCGTACTCCAGATCGGAGTAGTACTCGGCGAAGAAGCCCTGGGGCCGGTCGCCCCAGACCTCCTCATGTGTCGTGTTGGCCATGCCCAGCAGGGCGGTGTCCAGGGCGTCGGCGGCGGCGGCGATCGCCGCGGCCACGTCACGGTCGCCCGCGGCCTGGCCGTAGAGGGCGCCGTGGGCTTTGATGTAGCCCAGTCGCATGCCCTCGGCGGTCAGGAACCCGCTGAGCGCCCCGGCCTGGTAGATGATCGAGGCGGTGATCTCCTCGGGGTCCATGGCCATCGCCCGGCGGCCGAAGCCCTGGCGGTCCGGGTACGAGGGATGCGCCCCCACCTGCACGCCGTGGCGCTTGGCCAGCCGCACGGTCTGCTGCATGACGCTGGGGTCCGAGGCGTGGAACCCGCAGGCCACGTTGGCCATGTCGACGTAGGGCATGATGGCCTCGTCGTCGCCGCAGCGGTAGATGCCGTAGCCCTCACCCATGTCGCAGTTGATGGCAACCATGCCCTCCCTCGACCTTTCCCTGCTCGCCCGCGTGTCCCACGCTAGACGGCGCAGCCGATCAGGGCCCGGGCAGCTCGGGCAGTCCTTCGGCGGGCATCCGGCGATGGCGCTCGGTGGTGGCTCGGGTCATGACGGGGTCCACGCCGAGCGATTCCAGCAGTTCGATCGCCGCCTCCATCTCGGCGGTGCGACGGGCACTGTGCGTGGCCGTGCCCTCCAGGAGCGTGCGGATGAACCGCTCGTCGGCGGAGCCGATCTGATCGATGAGGTTGTCCCAGGTCTCCGGCGCCAGGCCGGCCGCCTCGGCGGCGCGCAGCGACTCGATCATCAGGGCCGGCACGCCCTTCATCACCACGCTGCGCAGCAGCTTGCGCGTCGCCGCGGTGCCCGGCTCCTCGCCGACCCACTCCACCGGCACGCCGATGGGGGCGAGCAGCTCCACGTAGCGCGCCGCGCCCGGACCGGAGGCCAGCGAAGCCCCGAACAGGCCGTTGCCGGGCACCATGGCCATCAGGGCCACGTCGACGAACCGCAGCGATCGGCCCACCGCCACCTCGGCCAGGTCCCGCTTCCGCTGCGCCGAGGCGGTCGCCAGGTCGGCGTAGACGGCGCCGGCGGGGATGGCGTCGAGCGCCTGGGTGAGCGCCGTCAGGGAGTCCGCCGCCGCGGTCACCGCCAGGACCAACTCCGCACCGGTAACCGCCGCCCGCGGCTCGGCGACGCGCAGCACCCCCGCCGGCGTGTCCTGCGGGGCGGGGTCGTAGCCGGTGACGGCGGCGCCGGCAGAGGCCAGATCGGCGGAAATCAGCGAACCGGCTTCGCCGAGGCCGAAGACTCCGACGGTCAGATCCAGCGCAGCCACGGGCCGATCCGGCGGATCAGCCGCCGCTGAGGTCCTCGAGGCTCTCGACGTGGACAACCCCGAGTTCGGCCAGCTTGGCGCCGAGGCCGGCGACGTCCAGGGAGAGCTCCCCGGCGGCGAATCGCTCGCGGACGACCTCCTCGGCGGCCATCCGCTTGCGGGCGCCCTCCAGCACCTCGGCGGCCTGCAGCCGCGGCACCACCACCACACCGGTATCGTCGGCACAGACCACGTCGCCGGGATGGACGGCCTGCTCGCCGAGGGTGATCGGCACGTTCACCCAGCCGGGCGTGGTCTTCATGGGGCCCTGGCAGCCGATGTGCTGCGACCACACGGGGAATCCCATGTCGCGGATGGCGTCGACGTCGCGCACCGCCCCGTCGGTGATCAGCCCCACCCCGCCACGGGCGACCGTCGAGGTGGCCATGAGCTCCCCGTACAGAGCGTTGGTGGAGGGCGCGGTGCTGGCCACCACCAGCACGTCGCCCGGCTCGAGGAGTGCGATGGCGGCGTGGATCATGATGTTGTCGCCGGGATGGACCAGCACGGTGATGGCCGAGCCAGCTATCCGGGCGCCCTGCTGGACGGGGCGGATATGGGCCCCTGCGAAGCCGAACCGGCCCATGGCCTCATGCACGGTGGAGGTATCGACCTCCAGGAATCCCTCGAGCAAGTCGCGGGGAGCCCGCTCGACGTTGCGGACGACGACGGTGGGGTTCATGGCCGATCCTCCGAGGGGCGCACACCGGCGTCGGCGAGGAAGGCCAGGGTGCGCTCCAGGGCCTGCGCCGCGGCCTCGGGGTGGTAGGAGTCGCGGGCGTCGCAGTTGAAGCCGTGGTCGGCGCCCGGGTAGACGTGCACCGGCACGGCGGGGTGGGCCCGCATGATCTCCTCCACGTCGCTCAGGGGGATCATGTAGTCCACCTCGCCGAAGTGCAGCAGCACCGGGGCCTGCGGGGCGCGGTCGGTGAACTGGATGATCTGCCCGCCGTAGTAGCCCACGGCGGCGGCCACCGGCAGGGCGTTCGCCGCCAGCCAGGCCAGGCTGCCGCCGTAGCAGTAGCCCACCACGCCGACGGGCCCGTTGGATGCGAGGCAATCGACCGCTGCGCCCACGTCGCGCACCGTGTCGTCCCAGTCGATGGCGCCGCGCATCGCCCGGCCCTGGGCGACGGTCTCCTCCGTGTAGCCCAACTCCACCCCCCGCTCGAGGCGGTCGAACAGGGCGGGGGCCACGGCCCGGTAGCCCAGCGCCGCGTAGCGGTCCACCACGTCGCGGATGTGGGCGTTCACCCCGAAGATCTCCTGGACGACCACGATGCCGGCCGCAGCGTCGGCGGGTCCGGCCTCGTAGGCGTCGAGTTCGTGGCCGTCGTCGGCGGTGAGTCTGATCATGGCTGCTGCCTCCTGGGCTCGTCGGGACGGCGGTCCGGCTCTGCGGTCCGGCCCGCGGTCAGTACTTGTAGTGGTCGGGCTTGTAGGGGCCTTCCGGCGACACGTCGAGGTAGTCGGCCTGCTCGTCGGTGAGGCGGCTGAGCCGGATGCCCAGGGCGTCGAGGTGCAGCCGGGCCACCTCCTCGTCGAGGTGCTTCGGCAACCTCACCACCTGCGGGCGCCCGGCGGCGTCCCGGTAGGCCTCCGCGTTGGCGTGCAGTTCCATCTGCGCCAGAACCTGGTTGGTGAAGCTGAAGGACATCACGAAGCTGGGGTGCCCGGTGGCGTTGCCCAGGTTCAGCAGGCGCCCCTCCGACAGCAGGATCACCGAGTGCCCGTCGGGGAAGACGTACTCGTCCACCTGGTCCTTGACGCGCACCCGCTGCACGTCCGACAGCCGCTCGAGGCCCGCCACGTCCACCTCGTTGTCGAAGTGGCCGATGTTGCCGACGATGGCCTGGTGCTTCATCCGCCCCATGTGCTCGGCACCGATCACGTCGCGGCAGCCGGTT
Source organism: bacterium (assembly GCA_026708055.1). Taxonomy (NCBI): domain Bacteria; species bacterium. The sequence continues at coordinate 9,904 of JAPOVS010000047.1, forward strand.
GCGGTGACGAAGATGTCGCCCGTGCTCATGACGTCCTCGAGGCGGGCGACCTGGTAGCCCTCCATGGCGGCCTGCAGGGCGCAGATGGGGTCGACCTCGGTCACGACGACACGTGCCCCCTGGCCGGCCAGAGCCGCGGCGCAGCCCTTGCCCACGTCGCCGTAGCCGCAGACGACCGCCAGCTTGCCGCCGAGCATCACGTCGGTGGCCCGCTTGAGGCCGTCGATGAGCGAGTGGCGGCACCCGTAGAGGTTGTCGAACTTGGACTTGGTGACCGAGTCGTTGACGTTTATGGCGGGGAACAGCAGCGTGCCCTCCCGCTGCATGCGGTACAGCCGGTGCACACCGGTGGTCGTCTCCTCGCTGACGCCGCGCACCGCGGCCGCGGCCGTCCCCCAGGCGCCGGGATCCTCCTCGAGGATCCGGCGCAACGTGGCGAGGACCACCGAGCGGTCCTCGCTGTCGTCGGGATCCGGCCGGGGCACGGCGCCGGCCCGCTCGCACGCCAGGCCCTCGTGAAGCAGCAGCGTGGCATCCCCGCCGTCGTCCAGGATCAGCGTCGGCCCGCCGCCGTCGGGCCAGCGCAGCACCCGCTCGGTGCAGCGCCAGTACTCCTCCAGCGTCTCGCCCTTCCAGGCGAACACCGGCACGCCGCGGGGATCGGCGACGGTGCCGGTGGGCCCCACCGCGACCGCGGCGGCGGCGTGATCCTGGGTGGAGAAGATGTTGCACGACGCCCAACGCACCTCGGCGCCGAGTTCGCAGAGCGTCTCGATGAGCACCGCCGTCTGCACCGTCATGTGCAGCGAGCCGGCGATGCGGGCGCCCGCCAGCGGCTTGGCGTCGCTGTGGCGGGCCCGCAGGGCCATGAGCCCCGGCATCTCGTGGGTGGCGAGCTGGATCTCCTTGCGCCCGAACGACGCCAGCGACAGGTCGGCGACCGCGAAGTCGCCGCCGGCGGGCGTCACGCCCCCACTCCCCCCGTTCCGCTGAGTGCCGCCTTCAGCTCGGCGATGGCGGGTATCGGGCCGGGATCCATGCCCCGCAGCGCGGCGAGGTGCAGCGACACGTAGTCGCCGAACAGCATCAGGTCCATGATCTGGGCGATCGGCCCGTCGCCGCCGGCGCGCACCTCGTAGACCTCGCGCACGGCGTCGGTCAGATGATCGTCGAGGAAGTCGAACGTGGTCGCCACCTGGGGGGGCTCGAAGTCGTGACGGAGCTGGACGGCACTGAAGGCGGGCGCCGTGAGCTCGTCGAAGGCGCCCCAGCCGGCGATCTCGTTGTGGGTCATCTCGGGCAGGGCGGCACTGAACGCCGGCGTCTTGGCGTTCTCGTTGAACTGCGCCTTCCAGCGCCGGGCCGCCACCTCGCCGATCCCGCCGGGTCCGTAGACCACGGGGATGGTACCTTCGATCTCGCGCGCCAGCCGCAGCGCCGGGTTGGAGTCCTCGCCGAGTTGGCTGCGGCGCCGGCGCAGTTGCTCGGCCGCCCGCGCCAGCCACTCGCTGGCGCCCGGGAAGAAGCCCAGGTCCTCCAGCAGCGCCAGCACCGGCGCAGCCATGGCGGCGAAACCCGCACGCGGCATGGGGATCGACGGATCGACCGCCAGCACCGGGGCTCCCCACGACTCGGCCAGGGCGCGTAGGCGGCCTCCGGTGCAGACGGCCACCATCTGCCCGCCCCGCTCGGCGGCGATGCCGGCGGCCGACAGTGTCTCCTCGGTCTCGCCGGAGAACGACACCGCCAGCACGAGGGTGCGGCGGTCGACGTAGCTGGGCGGCACGTAGTTCTTGACGACCACCACCGGCAGGGACATGAACGGGCCCGCCGTCACGGCCAGGAAGTCCCCGACCAGGCCGCTGCCTCCCATGCCCAGAACCAGCACGCTGGTGATGGCGTCGGGGTCGGCGATCCCGGTTGCCAACCCGGTGTCGGCGACGGCCTCCACCCCGGCGGCGATCTGCTCGGGCATTGACGCCGTGGCGGCGAACATGCCGAGGGTGTCAGCAGGAGTGCGCTCGCTCACGGCGTGAAGTTCTCCGTGATGCCGGCCTCGGCGGCCCGCTCCATGACGAGCGCATGCTCGCTCTCGTCCAGCGTGGTCGCCTCGTCGATCAGCATGATCGGGATGCCGTCTTCGACCTCGTAGCGCCGCCGCAGGCGGGAGTTGTAGAAGAAGCCGTCCGCCTCGAAGTACAGCAGGGGGCCCTTGTCCTCGGGACAGGCCAGGATTTCCACAAGTCGGGGATCGAGCACCATCGCTCCAGTGGGTTGGCTCTCTGCGCCGGGCGACCCCGGCCGCAACGTCGCAGCCTACGTCGTGTGGTGCGGCAGCAGTTCTCTCACGAGTTCGTCGATGCGTCGGGTCAGCTCGATCCGGCCCAGTTCGGCGCGGATCTCCGCGCACACCTTGACCTGGCCGGCCCCATGGAGCGGTAGTCCGTCGCGTACGGTGCCGGCCGCTTCCTCAACGCGCTGTCCCAGCCTCGCCAGCTTGCGGTGCAGTCCGACCTGATCCTCGTAGCGGGGAATGGGAATCTCGTGCCAGAAGTGCGTGTGGAAGTCCCTGTCGGAGCGGCGCGTTGCCTGGTAGGCCGGCTGCAGCGCCTCGGCGTTCAGAACCGCCACGAGGTAGGCGGCCTCCGCCGCCGTCGACACGCTCATCCAATAGCAGGCGTCGTTCACGATGAGCGGGCCTCGCTGACGCGCCGCGCGCAGGTACGAACCGGACTTGTTGTAGACGACGGTCCATGCGGCAGTGTCCGCCTCGGTCAGCTGCGCCGTCAGCCGCCCCTGGTAGTCCAGCATTCCGGTCAGCCTTGTGGGGGTTGTGCTGCCGCGTCCGGCGAAGTCCGAGTAGCGAGCCTGCGCCTCCTCCCAGAACGCTCCGCCGGGGTCGGGGTCGAATTCGCCCGTCTCGGCTATCGGGACGACGCACTGCGCGCGATCCCGCGTGAGGCAGCCGACCAGGACATTCTGGGAGAAGACGGCGTCGTGGCGCCATTGTTCAGGCACGTCTCCGCTCAGGGTGCCCGCGTTCCGCCACGGCTTCTGCTTGGACGCCCGCGTGGTGATCCGCACACGCCCCGCCCGCGCAAGCTCTGCCTCCCCAATGACTACCAGGCAGTGCGGACGCAGGTTGGCCCCCGCCCGTGCTTTTGCAACGCCCGCCTCATCCACGTACCCCGATGGCTCCGCTGCGCCGGTGGACTCAGCGGCGACCTCGTGCAGTCTCGTCCGAACATCATCCCAGCGGTCGGACGCGCTCACCGGAAGCTCCGGTCTCGTGGCGAGGACCGCCTGGGTGCCGTCCCCTGCGTCACCGGTGAACCAGACGGCCGCGTGCGCCCCGGAGAACGGCGCCGCCCTCACTGGCGATAGGTCGACGGTCGCGGCATCGGCCCGACGTTCGCGGAATCGAATCCAGTTGTCGGCGGTGAGCGAGGCCCGGTTCAGCACCCAACCTGCGGCCCGGCCGACCGAACCCTCGCCGTTTCCGTCGGCAAGGTACAACTCCTCGCAGCGGGTCACGAACAGGGCGGCGACATCAAATCCACCGCTGACCGCCACCGGTGAGCGCGAGGCGCCGCCCGCGTAGAGCCCCGCCTCGCGAATCAACCCATCGAGGGCCGCCCTCCGCTCCGCCACTTGTATCTCCGACATCCTGACCCACGGAGGATTGGCCACGATCCTGTCCACTTTGTTATCCACAAGCAGTGTCGTGGCCATGTGGTTCCCCATGAACCTTCCGCCGGCGTCCTCGGGCGCCGGGGTGGCCAAGCCGTCGCCCTGATGGACGCGCAGACCGTCGACGCCCTCCGAAGGCGTTGCCGGCAGGGCTCGCAGGAGCGTGGCCCGGGCGATCTCGACAGCGACGGGATGGACGTCGATGCCGTACACGAGCCGCGCTGCTATGTCGGCCTGTCGCTGCGGGGTCCAGGCGCTCGCCGCCTCGCAGATCCGCCGGGCCGCATGGAACAGGAACGTGCCCGACCCGCAGGCGGGATCCAGCACGCCGACCCCGCTGAGCGAGTCCTCGGCTCGGCGCGCCCGGGCGACCGCGGCCTCACACCAGTCGGCGTCGCAGACTCGCTCGGTGACCATCTCGGCCAGCCAGTCCGGCGTGTAGTACTCGCCGAAGGACTTGCGATGGCTGGCCTCTATCACCGACTCGTACATCTGGCGCAACACGTCGCGTGGCTGCGCCCGCCAATCGAAGCCGTCGGCGGCACCGAAGAGATCCTCGGCCCACCGCTGGCCCCGGTCGGTCAGGGTCGCCCACGACACGAACCCATCGCCGAGGACCTCGCGGACGTCGGTTCGACGGGCCTCGCCTGGCCTGACCGGAGTCCGGGCGCCGTCGAGGGTGAGAACCACCGCTCGGGCCACCGCCACGAGGAAGGTGTGACGGACGAAGAGCTCCGCCGCCTCGGCCTCGGCGGGAACCATGCCGGAGCCCTCGAGCATGTCGTACCAGAGCGACCGCTGGGTCTGCCGTGCCCGCACCGCGGCGGCGCCGGCCTCACCGGCACCCATCTCGGCGATCAGCCGGAGCCGGATGAGGTACGGCTCGAACACCGTCCTGTAGGGGTCGGTCGGCACGGGCGGCTTGGCCCCGAAGTGGTCGGTCATGCTCGTGCCCGAATGTTGACCGGGCCTGAGACACCGCCGGGGATCAACCGAGCGACCGCACCGCGGCGCGCACCTCGGCTAGACGGCGGGTGCAATCGCCGACACTGCTGGCCTCCAGGTTGAGGCGCAGCAGCGGCTCGGTGTTGGAGGGGCGCAGGTTGAACCACCAGTCGCCGCAGTCGACGGTGAGGCCGTCGAGGCGGTCCTGAGGGCGGTCCCGGTAGCGGTGCGCCAGGGCCTCGGTGACCGCCCGGGGATCGTCGACCGTGAAGTTCACCTCACCGGAGGCGGCGTAGCGGTCGAACGGGCGGCGCAGCTCGCTGAGGGGCACGCCGGCGCGGGACAACTCCTCCAGCAGCGCCACGGCCGCCAGCACCCCCGAGTCCGAGCAGTGGTTCTCGGCGAAGTAGTAGTGACCGGAGTGCTCGCCGGCGAACGCCGCCCCCGTCTCGGCCATGCGTTCCTTGATGAGCGAATGCCCGACGCGGGTGCGCAGGGCGCGACCGCCGGCCTCGGCGATCGCCTCGGGCACCATCCGGGAGCAGGCGGCGTTGTAGAGCACCAGCGCGCCGGGATGGCGGCGCAGCACCGCCCTCGCCAGCAGCGCCGCGGTCACCGAACCCGACAGCGGCTGCGCCCGGTCGTCCACGAAGAACACCCGGTCGGCGTCACCGTCGAACGCCAACCCGACGTCGGCCCCGGTCTCGATGACACGGCGGCACACGTCGGTCAGGTTGGCCTCCTGCAGGGGGTCGGGAGGATGGTTGGGGAAGTTGCCGTCCAACTCCCCGTAGAGCAGTTCCAGGACCGGCGGCAGCCCCTCGAAGACCGCCGGCACGACCAGCGCACCCATGCCGTTGGCGACGTCGGCCACCACCCGCAGGGGCTGCAGGCGCTCGACATCGGTGAACGATTGCACATGGGTCGCGAAGCGCTCCAGCAGGTCCACCCGCCGACGCTCCCCCTGCCGCCCGGCCGGCGCCGGCAGCGCCCCCAGCGCCAACCGGCGCACCCGGGCCAGACCACCTTCGGCGCTGAGCGGGCGCCCGCCCGCACGGCAGGCCTTGATGCCGTTGTAGTCGGCGGGGTTGTGCGAGGCGGTGAACACCACGCCGGGAGCGTCGAAGTGCGCCGCGGCGAAGTAGAGCATGTCGGTGGAGGCCAGGCCCAGATCCACGACATCCAGCCCGGCCGCCTGCAGGCCGGCGCAGAACCCCTCGGACAGCCGGGGGCCCGACAGCCGCATGTCCCGCCCGACGACGACCTCGGCGGTGCGCGGGTCGTCCTCGCCGAAGAACCCGGCGAAGGCGACGCCGAGGCGGCGCGCCAGCGCCGCGTCGAGCTGGTCCGGGACCCGGCCCCTGATGTCGTTGGCCCGGACGATGGCGTGGAGGCGTGCCGGGACGGAGCCCTCCCCGCCGGACGGCGCGCCCGCGGGCTCAGCCATCGCTTCCGGAGGCGCCGCCGTAGGCACCCCGGCGCAGCCATCGACGGATCCGCAGCAGGTCCCGCAGGATCGCTGCGCCGTCGCGCAGCACCCGCACGCTCGAGCGGCGCGGCGCGGCGGTGGCGGCCACGCTCTCGACGGCCACCGGCACGCCGAGCAACGCCAGCAGCAGCAGCACCTCCACGTCGAAGCCGAACCGGTCCACCCGGCAGCGGCCGAACACCTCCTGCGCCACCGGGCGGCGGAAGGCCTTCAACCCGCACTGCGTGTCAGCGCCCAGATGCTTGGCGGCGCCCGCCGGGTTCAGCACCAGGATCCTGGCGAGGTGCGAGACGGTGTAGGTCCCCAGCCGGCGCAGCGGCGCCGCCCCGGACCGCTCTCGCCTGGCGATCACCGCCCCTGTGTCTCCCTCCAGGCGAGCCAGCACCGCCACGATCCGATCCGGCGGGTACTGCAGGTCGGCGTCTGTGAACACCACCACCTCGCCGGCAGCCGCCAGCATCCCGGTACGCACCGCAGCTCCCTTGCCGCGGTTCCCACCGAGCGCGATGACCTGGTCGGCCCCGGCGGCACGGGCGCGTTCGGCCGTCGCGTCGTCGGACCCGTCGTCCACCACGATCAGCTCCAGGACGTCCCCCGGCGCCACCCCGGACAGACCGTCCCGCAGCGCCGCCAGGGTGTCGCCGATGACGCCGGCCTCCCGGAAGGCGGGCAGCACGACCGACAGGCGCACACCGCCCTGCGCCCCGCCACTAGGACGCCCACCGGTCACTCCCACGGGGCGCGCCGGTCGGCCTCGGCGGTCCAGATGTGTGGGTTGCGCCACAGCACCAGGGCGGCGATCACACCGACGGCGGTGATCACCCACGCCAGCACGTCAACCGGCGTCCAGCCGTAGCTGAGGGTGACCCGGGTCTCGTCGGGGACGACGACCATGAAGTTGGGCGCCGCCCGGTAGGGGCCGCCGGCGCCGTCGACCTGCCAGTTGGGGAAGTACGAGGCCTTCACCAGGACCGGGATGCCGGTGCGGTCGACCCTGAAGCTGATGGAGTTCTGCGTGGTGGAGACACCGTGGATCTCCACCTCCTCCAGGCTGCGCACCGGCCGCGCGTCCCCCGGCGAGACCTCGGCCCATCCGTCCGGCCCGCCGGCGGCCGGGAACACCGCCGCGGTCGGCAGGAACCCCGCCTCGGGCTCGGTGCCGCCGGAGCCCGGATAGGCGCCGTAGAAGTCCAAGGCGACGTTCAGCCAGCGCGCCGGATCCTCCGCGGCGCCGCGGACGATCACGGGCTCGGCGGCCAGCGGCGACACGAGGGGCGCGTCGGCCAGTTCGAACATCACCCACGGGGGCTCGGCGGCCACCTCCGTGAGATCCTCGTGGGCGCGGGCCTCAGCGATCAGGGACTCCGAGAACGCCATGTAGTAGCGAACGCCGAAGAGCTGCATGTGCGCAACCCCGTCGGCCACGTCGACACCGCCGTAGGGCACGGCGCGCACCGGCCGTGACGGCTCGGTCGAGAGTTCGTCCTGGTTGATGAAGTGGAACGGCACGGTCTGGGTGGACTCGAAGAAGAGCCCCTCCATGGAGGCCAGGCAGCCGTCGGTCCAGTGCGGCAGCAGCATCAGAGACATCGGCGAGCCGTAACTGTCCAGGCGCTTCAGGCCGTATTCCCACATGACCCGGCCGCAACCCCGCTCGCCGGCGACCGCCGCCATCGTGGTGACGACCCGGTAGTACTCGTCGTAGCCCCCGATGCCCTCGCGAGGCTCCTTGGACTCGTAGCCGGAGAAGTTCCAGTACACCCAGAAGGGCAGGAAGCTCTCGGCGGTCGTGCCCGCCAGCACGACGTTCGGGGCGACCCGAAGGCCGTAGCGACCGTCGGCGACTTCCCGGCCGGCGGGTCCCAGCGCCCGCAGCGGGTAGGCCACGGCCGCCACGACGGCCAAGGTGAGCGCCACGGTGGCCAGCAGCAGCACCACGCCGGAGCGAGAGGAGGGCCGGGTCGCGGCCCCCAGCGGCCGGATCACCCCGGTCGGGGGCGTCGGGTCCGCGCCGGCGGGGCGCAGCGCTCCGGCGGCGGCAGTGGCCGCGGGGCGGCCGAGCACCACGGTGCCGCCGGCTCTGGGCCGGAGGCCCTGCGCCCGCACGGATCGGAGAATCTCGGTGACGGCCACGACGGCGGCGGCGATGAGCACCAGCAGGGCCAGGTGCGCCACATCCGCCGCCCTGGCGGGCGCCGTGGCCGGATCAACCCCCGGCAGCACTTCCAAGAGCGCCCGCAGGGTCGCCCTGCCCGCAACCAGGTCGTCGATCGCCACCGCCACCGCTCCCACCGGCACGATCGCCGCCAGCGCGATCCGCAGAGGCAGCGAGTCCTCGGGAAGCCAACGCCGCCGCTTTCGCTCCTCGCCGAGCCCGAGGCCGCCGCCCGCGCCGGTCGGCGGTTCCCGCAGCGAGCCTCCGGCCACCAGCGTGGACAGCATGGTCGAGACACCGATCCCCGCCAGCAGCAGCATCGCCAGGTAGTAGAAGGGCAGCAGCCGGGCGTTCCACAGCACCCCCTGTGGGAGCCAGCGGTACCCGGCCGCCGCCAGCACCGCCAGCGCCGCCACGTACAGCACCAAGCGCCGGCGGCGGAGGATGCCGACCAGCAGGGCTGCCCAGGCCCCCACCAGCACCCAGTTCCAATCCTCGCGCACCAGGTTCGGCCAGTACTCGGTGAGGTTCACCCAGTCGATGTTGTGGTAGTAGTCCCGCCGCCACCAGAACGGCAGCAACCAGAACGCCGCCAGCGCCGCCGCCAGCGCGCCCGTCGCCGTCACCCAGCGCATGCCTCGCCGGCCCGGCTGCATTGCCAGCGCAACCCCGGTCGCGGCCACCGCGAAGATCGCCGGTATGAGGTGCGTGAGGCCCACCAGCGCCAGCAGCGCACCGGCCAGCACCCGGTGCCGGCCCGTGCGCAGCCCTCGCAACAGCACGCCCAGGTAGACCAGCATCAGCGACAGGCTGATGGAGAACGCGAACTCCCCCGCCAGCGTGGAGGCAACGTTGCCGCCGTAGATGCTGAACGAGGTGTCGAACAGGAACGGCAGCGTGAACAGCGCCGCGATCGTCGGTGTCGGGAACCGCAGACCCGCCAGGCGCACGAACGTCGCCGCCGCCAACGGCAGTGCCACCAGCCCGGCGACCGCCACGAGCTTGAACGCCACCCCGTAGGGGATCACGAACGAAGCCAGCGCGATGACCAGCGACGGCAGCACCATGTAGAAGTGGTAGGCGGGGAAGCCCGCATACCAGTCCGGAGCCCAGCCGCTCAGACGCCCCAGCGGCAGGAGGTGGTCGCGCAGGTACGCCGGTCCCCAGACGTGGGCGGCCATGTCCCCCCCGGCGGGCGTGGTCGCCGAGAACAGCAGGTCGGGTCGCATCTGCCAGAACACGAACAGGCACACCCCGATGACGCAGGCGATTCCTGTGCGGCGCTGCAGGACCGTCACGTCACGGCGCGGCCGGCGAGTGACCTCCATCTGCCGGGACGGTTCTTCGACGGGCGGTTTCATCGGTCAGCGGAGCAGCTGCACGACCGTGACGCCGTTGAAGGCGGCGTGCGCCCACATCGCGGGGGCGAGGCGTCTCGTGGCCACGACCAGCGTGCCGGCCACGAGCCCGAAGACCACCAGCGCCGGCAGTTGGAGGATCTGCGCGTGCGCCAGCCCGAACAGCACTGCCGAGAGCGCCACGGTGAGAACGCGCCCCATCCGCCCCCACAGGGCCCGGAGCAACAAGCCGCGGAAGTACAGCTCCTCCACGAACGGCGCGACCAGGACGACGGCGACCACCACGACCGTGGCAGCCGTGGCGTCGTCCGCGATGGCCATGATGCGGCGGGCCGGCTCCTCGATCTCCTGGCGGTCGATGTGCGGCGTCAGCGGCAGGTACACCAGCGGGATGATCAGGAACTGCGCCGCCAGTCCGCAGACCAGTCCGACGGGCACGTCGTACCAGCGCTGCTCGAGGCCCACAGCGCTGCGCAGCCCGACGCCGTGGCGGCGGACGATCGCCCAGGTGACCGCCGCCAGCGTCAGCCACAGGGGCAACTGTCGCAGCGTGAACTGCCAGTAGCTGAGATTGAGATGGTCCGGCTCGGCTCCGCCGGCGACCTGCGCGCCGGCTCGGGCTGCAGCGGCACCGACACCGGTCGGCACCGCCCAGAACGACTCCAGCACCAGCTGCACCACGATGGTGACGGCGGCAGCCGCGATCCATCCCAGAATCGCCGCCGACACGGACCAGCGGGGCGGCGGCCGCAGGCGGCCCCTCTGCGACATCAGCGGCCCGCGGTCGCACACGCACAACAACGGACCACGACCAGCGATCCTACCCGTGGGCATCCGGGACCTCGGTGACGCGCCCCGACGGGGCCCCGGTATCGAGACGCCTCGGGAGATGGCCCGCAGAATCACCCGGCTGCCTCCTAGCATGAACCTATGGCGCAGTCGCCTCCGCCCCCGCAGCCGCCACAAGAGCCCGGCGGTCCGGGGGACGCGCCCCGCGCCAGTGGCCCGCACTGGACCCGCTGGCTGGCCTGGGTGGCACTGCTGGTCATCCTCGGAACGCTCATCCTGCCGGGGCTGTTCAGCGACGACACCGGCGAAGCCATCACCTACGCCGAGTTCCTGGATCAGGTGGCCGCCGGCGCGGTCGTCACCGTGGAGATCAACAACAACAACGGCGACATCAGCGGGGAGCTCGTCGACGGCGGCACCTTCCGCACCACCGGCCCCACCGAGCTGCCGCCCGAGGACTACGCCCTGCTGCGGGACCGGCTGGGGGCCGGCGTGGAGTTCACGAGACCCACCTCGAGCATCTGGGGCACGCTGCTGCCCCTGCTGCTGCCGGTGGGGCTGCTGATCCTGTTCTTCTGGTGGATGCAGCGGCGCGCCCAGGGGCAGATGGGCGGGATCATGTCCATCGGCCGCTCCCGGGCCAAGACGTACTCCACCGAGCGGCCGGCGACGACCTTCGACGACGTGGCCGGCTACGAAGGCGTCAAGCGGGAGATCACCGAGGTGGTGGACTTCCTGCGGGAGCCCGAGAAGTTCGCCCGCATCGGCGCCCGCATCCCCAAGGGCATCCTGCTGGTCGGACCGCCGGGAACCGGCAAGACGCTCATCGCCCGGGCCGTCGCCGGCGAGGCGGGGGTGCCGTTCCTATCGGTCACCGGCTCGGACTTCATGGAGATGTTCGTGGGCGTCGGCGCCAGCCGCGTGCGCGACCTGTTCAACTCCGCCCGCAAGATGGGGAGCGCCATCATCTTCATCGACGAGATCGACTCCATCGGCCGCAAGCGCGGCGCCGGCCTCGGCGGCGGCCACGACGAGCGCGAGCAGACCCTCAACCAGATGCTCTCGGAGATGGACGGCTTCGAGGCCACCGAGGGCATCGTGATGATGGCCGCCACGAACCGCCCCGACATCCTGGATCCGGCGCTGCTGCGCCCGGGCCGCTTCGACCGCCAGGTGGTGGTGCCGCTGCCCGAGCTCGACGACCGGGTGAAGATCCTCGAGGTGCACGTCAAGGGCAAGCGGATGGCCGAGGACCTGGACCTGGCGCTCGTGGCCCGCGGCACGCCCGGCATGAGCGGCGCCGACCTCTCCAACGTCGTCAACGAGGCCGCCCTCGCGGCGGTCCGGGCCGGCGAGGAGACCATCGCGATGGCCCACTTCGAGCACGCCCGCGACCGGGTGCTGATCGGCCAGAAGCGGGAGTCGCTGGCGCTCTCGGAGGACGAGAGGACGGCGGTGGCCTATCACGAGGCCGGCCACGCCGTCTGCGCCGCCACGCTGCCCAGCGCCGACCCGCTGCACAAGGTGACCGTCATCCCCAGCGGCATGGCCCTCGGCGTGACGATGCAGCTCCCGGAGCAAGAGCGCCACATCTACCGCCAGAACTACATCGAGGACTCCCTGGTGGTGCGGATGGGCGGGCGCATCGCCGAGGAGCTGGTCTTCGGGGTGATCTCCACCGGCGCCAACGACGACCTCGTGGGCGCCACGCAACTGGCCCGCAAGATGGTCCGCGAGTGGGGCATGAGCGATCGGCTCGGACCGATGGCCTGGGGTTCGCAGGGGGAGGTCTTCCTGGGCGAGGAGATCGTCAGCGCGCGCGAGTACAGCGACGAGACGGCGCGCCTGATCGACGAGGAGGTGGAACGGATCCTGCGGGTGCAGGAGCAGCGATGCCGGGCGCTGCTGACCGAGCACCGTGATGCTCTCGACCTGGTGGCGCGAGCGCTGCTGGAGCACGAGACCATCCCCGGCAGCGAGGTGCAGCGGCTCGTGGACGTCGCCGGCACGAACGGCTCGGCGGTGACCGGGAGCGCCGCGGTGGCGGCCGCGACGGGACTCGACGAGCCGGCGGTCTGAAGCCGCCGGCGCCAACTCCCCACGCCGGTGCGCACTGCCCCTCTGGCGCTGATCCTGGGGGCCGTGGCCTGCCTGGTGGCTCTCGTGGCTTCCCGCAGGCGCGGTCGCTGGCGCGGCGTGCTGGCCTCGCCGGACGTCCCTTCGTCGCTGGATCGAGCCGCATTCGATCACCTGGGCACGGGAGCGCACCGGAAGCTCTGGCTCGTCGCCGTCCTCACCGACAGCGCCTGCGGTACGTGCCCCTCGACGCTGGAACGGCTCGAGCCCCTGGCCGGTCCCGAGGTGGAGGTGGTCGAGGTGGACGCCGGCAGGCACCGGCAGCTGCACGACTCCTACGGGATGGACGCCGTCCCGTTCACGCTGGTGGCCGACGGTGACGGGGCCGTGCAGGCCTGGATTCTCGGACCGCCGACAGCCGGCGACATCGCCGCGGTCCAGCGCGTCGTGGCCGAGCAGGATTGACCGGAGCGGCGCCCAAGCAGCAGTGGCCGACGCCACAAAGACGGCACGGGCACCCGACTCGGACGGGAACGGGTTCACCGCCGCCGGCGGGCGGGCGCCAGAGATCACCCAGGCCTGTCACACCCTTCCGTAGGATGCAGGTACAGCCCCCGCCCGAAGGGAACTCCCGCGATGATCACCGGCGCCAACGGCAGCAACCCGCCGGACATCAAGCCACGCACACCCGTGGCGGCACTGCGACCCGAGCGCTATGGCACACTCCGGAGCCGTTATCCCCTGGACTCGGTGGCGAAGGCCGTGGGCATGTCGCCGACCTTCGTCCGCAAGGTCGTCGGGAAGCGGACCGATCTAGCCGCTGACGACGTACTCACCCTCCTCGACCAGGACTCGTTCAACGAAACCTTCGCACCACGATCCCGGGTCATCGACCATCTCGAGAGTCACACTGCGGTGACCGACGAGCGGGATTTCACTGCGAATCCTCCCGACTGCGAGTTGCGTCGGGGCAGTGCGCTCGACCTGCTGGAGTCGGTCCCGAGTTCGAGCGTCCAGTGCGTCGTCACCTCCACGCCGTATTGGGGTATGCGTCTCTACGAATGCTCCCACGACGTGACTTGGGCCGATGGCGAGCACTGTGCGTTCGGTCACGAACAAACGCCGGAGGGCTTCGTTCGGCACACTGTTCAGGTGCTCGACGCACTCTCCCGGGTCCTGACCGACGACGGCTCCATATGGTGGAACGTCATGGACAGCTTCAACACCCGCACCCAAGTGCGCGGCTCCGCGCTCGAAGCCCTCCGGGCGATGGAAGGCAAGGACGGCAGAAAATGGCGCGAGCACGACGTGCGCCGCTACTCCGCCGGTCACTCGTATCTGAAGGACGGCGAGCAGTGCCTGATCCCGGCCCTGATCGCCCAGCGGGCCAGCGCCATCGGACTCTACGTCAAGACGGTCATCACATGGGCCAAGCGGGGTTCGCTGCCCGAGCCGCAGCATTCGCGAGTCAGTCGGAATCTGGAGTACATCATCCACATCACGAAGAACCGGACGCCGAAGTTCTCCCGCGACCCCTACCACGTCTGTGACCCGGTGTTCGGGGGCCGCAACCCCGAATGCGAATCGGAGAAGTTGTCCGACGTGTGGGTTCTTGCCACATCGGGCGGCGGGAACGGGCACGGGGCGCAATTCCCCGTCGCACTGCCCGGCCGCTGCATCGCGCTCAGCACCGAGCCGGGGGACCTGGTGCTGGATCCGTTCGTGGGAACCGGCAACTCGGGGATCGCGGCCAGGCACCACCGGTGCGCATTCCTCGGATTTGACGTGTCGGAGAATTACCTGTCGGTTGCCGAGGAACGGCTAGGCCAGCAGGGCCCGAAGTCAGCTCTCTCCGGGAGGTACCGGCTCGTCGGCTAAGAACCTCCTCACCAGAGCCGGCACCGCCGATGCATGGGTCGAACCGAGAACGATCTTCATGGACCGCCACGCCTCCAATCCGAAGCTCGTCGCCGGAACCACCTCCTCCGGGCCGACGACGAATCCCCAGACCTGCTGTGCGAGCCCATTGAGCGTGTCAAGAACGTAGCTCGATACTTGGTGATAGCCGTCACGGCCAACGTAGGTTGCGTCCGCGCTCCATTTGCACTCGAGAAGAAGCGCGCGCTCGCCGGGACGGATCAGAAGAATGTCGGACCCAATGGCTCCACCGGTATCCGGGACGCCGGCCAGAGCCGACGCATACGTGGACGGGCCAAGCTCGTAGTGCGAGCGGGCGCCCGCCGACTCGAACCACAGATCCCACGATCGGCCATCCGGTTCGACTGCACTCAACTGGGGGCCGGTTCGCAGGCCGCGCACTGGCATATTCCAACGCATGTTGCACTGCGCCGATCGAAGACCTGCGACGGCGAATCCGAATGCGCTGACGTGAAACAGCCTCCACCGCAGTTCGGCGTCGGGTTCAAGCAGGCCGAAAGCCAGGAACCCCGGATCCTGGGCGGCTCGAACCGTCAGACGGGCGGCCTGCGCGACGGCGCGCCAAGGAGGACCGGAGGCCTCCAACGAGCGCAGTTCAACGTGACTCGGTCGAACCGGCTCAACGTCGTGGGCGAATCGCTCGGTCACTGTGCGCAGAAGACGAGCTGGCGGGGCGATGCGATCGATCAGCAGCGGCGCATCGCGAGGATCGAGCCGATCGAGCGCGTCGCTGAGTTCCGCGGAGAGCCACGCCAGCGTCCTCATCGCCACCCCGCCGACGACCCGGTGTCGCGCCCGCACGACATACCGGCGCGGCGGCCAGCCGTGCTCCCGGACCGACGCGATCCAGTCGATCCTGCTCTGGAGCGTGGACAGCACCATTCGCTCGGTCGCCGTGGCCGTCGGCAGACATTGCTCCCAGTGCCGCAGCGACGCAGGCCACTGCGCGACACACGGTTCGAGTAGGCCGAGGAGGACGCGGCGAGCTCGATTCCGAACCTCGTCCGGCGTCCAGGCACCCAACGCGTCAGGCTCGGTGACCGCGGACACCAATTCGATCACCTTCCCGTCACCGGTCCAGACGGAAGTGATCTCCTTCAGCCCCTCTCGGGGGATACTAAGCGTGTTCAACTAAGCATATGGCGTTGCGATAGAATCCACTGCCACTGGACCTCGGTATAGACCTCTTCATCGTCCAGTATCCGATGGCCCAGCATCTGCAATGTCTCATCACTGTAGGTGGCGAGGTATTTTCCGACGTTCAAGACGTAACCCTCTGCCAACTGTTCAGCCAGTGAGTTCGATTCAGCGCTGGGTTCGAGGTATCGCGCGATCCGCAAGAAGACCGCTGGGCCAAGGGAAGTCTCCGGTTCTGAGCAATGGGCTGAGTAGAGCCCGAGAATCGCCACAAGCACAGGATCCTCAATCCCGGGATGGTGTGTTCGCATCAGTTCTTCGAACTGGCCTGGAGTTATCGTCGGCACCGGGACGACAACGAAGCGACGAGACAGGGCGAGACCGAATCTGAAGACCCTCATGGCGTCCTGGGGGTTGTAAGTGCCGATCATCCGCCAGTCTTGTCCAGCAAGAAAGCGCATCGACCCTCCAGCGTCGTCCGACTCCGCCATGCTCGACGCCGACTGGCTCCAGCCCAGGAGTACCGGGACACCCGTGTGCGGATCCGTGCGTCCGATCTGAACCTCCTCGTCCGCGAGCCACGTCAGGAGAGGACCCATGATTCTGTCCAAGTCCGCCCTGTTGGCTTCGTCGAGGACGAGCCAGCGATTCTGACGCAGCGCATCGAGGATGAACCCATTCGACCATCGGAGCGTGCCATCAGCAGCGGGAGCGAGACCACCGATCAACTCGAACGCACTCCAAGTGTCATCCGGTGTCACCCACACCGGATCGGGGCGGAAGCCCGCTTCGAATCCGAGCGCTGTCGGGTCATCGGCCACCTGATCCGCTATCCATCGAACCAGCCGTCCCTTGCCGGTGCCCGGAGGCCCGACGAGCATGACGAATGAGTAGCTCGTCACCGCGCGACGCAGCATGCGCTCGACGCGCCGATCGAGGATCACCGGTTCCAACTCGTCCGTGGGAGTCGTCGCCGCTGTCTGCCGGGCGACAGTAGCGCTGCGAGCCTCTGCCGGAAGTGCGAGAGGAGACCGGCCAAAGGCCGGTTCGCTCCGCGGCGGCGAGCGGCCTGGCGGCTCAGAGTTTGCGGGCTTGGCGGTGGCCTTCGTAGACGGCTTCGTAGGTGGTGCGCGGGGCGATGGCGTCGCCGATCATCTCGGTGCTGACCCCGCGGCTCCGCACCGCGTGGTAGAGGCCGTTGTCTGACTGGCGGCCCGTGGCCATCACGATCCAGTCGGCAGGCAGGGTTGTGGTCAGGTCGTTCACATAGACGTTCAGGAACTCCACCGCGTCGCCCTTGATCTCCTTCACGAACAGATCCGGCAACACCTCGACGCCCGACTCGTAGAGGTGCTGGCGCACCCACAGGTAGTACACCTCGGGGATCGTCTCCATGCCGATCATCGGCCAGCGGGTCACAAGCTTCGTGTCGCAGCCGGCGTTGGCCAGCTTGACCGCCGTGAGCGGAGCCATGGCGTCCTGCAGGTCGTCGATGACGATCACCGAGCCCGACGGCTCCACGGTGCCGGTCGCCACGTCCACCCACGTCACGCAGTTCCCCGTCTCCCAACCGGGTAGCGGCGAGGCCGTCTGGCCCTGCCACCCGTCCCGCCGGTAGTGCGAGCCGGTGGCGATGACCACATGGTCGGGCGCCTCGGCCGCCAGCAGCGCGTCGAGGTTGTCCTCGTCCACGTTCTCGCCGGTGCGGATGACGGCGCCGTTGCCCGCGGCCTGGGCGGCCAGCCACACGGCGATCTGCCCGTACTCGGACCGCTTGGGCAGTTGGGCGTGCCAGCGCACATGCCCGCCGGTCTCGATCTCCCGCTCCACGACGACCACGTCGTGGCCGCGAGCGGCGGCGATCCGGGCGTACTCCAGGCCGGCCGGGCCCCCGCCGATGACGAGGGCCTTCTTGCCGGCGGGGACGGCGGTGAGGCTGCCCTCGCCCCACTGGCGCTCGCGGCCCACGACGGGGTTGTAGACGCACTGCACGCGCCCGCCGGTGATGACGCTGCGCCAGCAGTAGTTGGCGGCCACGCAGCGGCGGATGTCGTCCTCGCGGCCCTCGCGGACCTTCTGCACCCAGTGCTCGTCGGCGAAGAGCTGGCGGGCCAGCAGGATGGCGTCGGCCTCGTCCGCCTCCAGGATCTCCTCGGCGATCCCGGGGTTCGTGATACGCCCCACGAGCAGGACCGGCGTGTCGGTGACCTCCTTGACGGCCTTGGTGTAACCGCGTTCCCAACCGGGCTCGTAGGTCATCGGGGTGTGGATGAACGAGTGGTGGACGCCCGCGGAGATGTTGATGTAGTCGATGTCGGCGCGCTCGTCGAGGTCCACCACGATCCGCTTGACGTCGTCCATCTCCAGGTCGCCGGGCCAGAACGAAGCCGAATTGATGCGGTAGCCCACGATCTTCTCGTCACCGGCCGCGGCGCGGATGCTGGCGAGGGCCTCCAGCGAGAAGCGCAGGCGGTTCTCGTAGGAGCCGCCCCAGTCGTCGCTGCGGTGGTTGTACAGCGGCGAGAGGAACTGCCACGGCAGGTAGCCGTGCGCCATGTGGAACTCCACGCCGTCCAGCCCGGCCTCGAACGCCCGCCGCGCCGCGCTGCCGTAGGCCTCGATTATCTCGTGGATCTCGTGGGGCTCGATCTCCTTGGGCATGGGGGCGTTGGGATACTCCCCCGGCGGCACCTGACTGGGCGCCACGTGCCACCACTCGGCATCGAGGTCGGCGGCGGGGTCCTTGTTGAGGACGTTCATGGCCCGCAGCCCGGGGTGCAGCAGCTGGGTCACGAGCCGGGTGCCGTGGCGTTGCACGGCTTCGGCCACCCGGGCGAGACTCTCGATCTGGTCGTCGGTCCACAGGCCCGGGAAGTTCAGCTCCGAGTACAGCGCCTCGGGGTGGATGATCGTGCCGCCGATGATGATCATGCCGAGTCCCGAGCGGGCGCGCTCCTCGTAGTAGGCCACCGCCTGGTCGGTGAAGATGCCCTCGAGCGGGTCGGCCACCCACGTCGGGCAGGTGGGCGCGAAGACGACACGGTTGGGGACCGTCGTGTGCCGGACCTGCCATTCGCTGAAGAGTTTGGGATACGCGGTCATTGGCCTGCCTTCCGGTCCGATCGAGCGCGACGGGGCGACCCTGGGCCGGGGACAAGGGGCACCCGACTGCGAAAACTAGTCACCGAGACCGAGCCGGGCGAACCGGGCCGCCGGAGCCGGGCGATCTAGAAGAGAAGCTGCTCGAGTTCGGAAATGGACTCCGATTCGGGCACTGCCCCGAGTGCGCCGGAACCTCCGGGGCGAGCGTGGGATGCCACGAGCGGCTCGGTGGCGCTGAAGCGCAGCGCGGAGGCTCCCGGCGGCAGGCTGATCGAGAGATCCAGCAGCAGCCTCTGGCGGGGCCGGATCTCCACGTCGTTGAATCCTCCGAGCGCCACCCAGCCGCTGCCGGTGAGCGCCTCCAGGGACAGCCGGCTGATCGTCTCGAGGGAGGGGTTCACGATGGACACCGCATGCCGGCCACTCCCAGCACCTCCAAGCATGAAGGTGCCGCGCCGTGCGCCCACGGCCCGCCCGGGGAGGAGCGAGACCTCGCCCTGCAAGCCCGCCTCGACGGTGCGCAGCCGCTCAGCCACCACGGCCACACCGTTGAAGGAGCGAACGCTCACCCAGTACCTCTCGCTGGGCGGGACGCGACTCGTGGCCGCCACCACGTCAACACCGGAGACGGGATGCGCCCCGCCGGTCAGCGGCGGGAAGAAGGTGACCTCGACACGCTGTCCCGGTGGGACGGTGAGCTCGAACGGCGGCACACCCCGAGCCTGCAGCGCGGCGTCCAGCTCGACCGCCACGTCGACCCTCGCCTCGGCCACATCGGGGTTGTACACCACGAACGAATTGGCCGCCCCGGCTCCGGCCCCCGCCACCCCCAGCGGGAACAGCCACTGCTCCTGAGGGCGCGGCGAACCCGCACGCAGGGACACTCCGGAGAGGCCCAAGTCGCCGTTGAACGTCTGCAGCGCGGACGCCAGCAGGTTGCCACTGCGGGCCACCACCGAGAACGCGACCTGCGGCCGCCGGGTCACCTCGCTGCCGAGGTCGAGGATCAGCAGCGTGCCGGCAGGCACCACGACACCCTGATAGGCCACCGGCTCGCGGCGGCCCTCGTCGGTTGCGAAGCCGATATCGGCGACTGCGTCATCGGAGAACGGGTTCAACAGCGACAACCGCACCTGGGCGTCTCGCCTCGTACTGGCCGCGGCGAAGTGCCACTCCGGCGACGCGGCGGTCAGGCACGCCCCGGCATCGCCGGCTCCCGCCACCGTGGCCTCGTGCATCACGACGCCGCCGGCGCCGTCCAGACGCACCTCGGCGGCCACGAACAACTCTGCGAAACTCGCCAGTTCGGGCGACAGTTGCATGACCGTTGCCGCCGGGTCGATGTCGAGTTGGGCGTACGGCGCCACGACGAGTTCGAATCGAGCCGCGGGCCACGGCTGGGACCGGCCGCCCAACGGGACCGCCGGGAACAGGCGCACCATTCCCCGGAGTTCGCTCCCGGAAGTGTTCAGGATGCTCACCTGCTGGCGGGATCCGCCGGCACCGCCCACGCCGCCGACGCAGAACCAGGTCTCGCCGCCGGCAGCGGAGTAGCCCGAGTAGGCGCCCGCCGCCTCAGCCGGGGGCGGGTCGTCGGCGGCGGCCCGCGCCGCCCAATCGGCCACCGCCAGAGCCGCCACGGCTGCCATCAGGGCGAGGATCGCCGGCCGGCGCACGTCAGGACTCCCGGCGTGCCCGGGCCAGCAGCGCCGAGACCACGTTGTCGGGTACCCGGCGGTCCCCGACGAGTTCGGGCGCCACGCCGCTCCGGAACCTCAGCGACCTGCGGCGCAGGAGCGCCAGCGGAACCAGGACCACCGCAAGTGTCCAGAGGACGAGGCGCGTCACGTTGGCAGCACCCGGCTCGTGGCGGAGCGTCGCTTCGCCGCCCCCGCCGGTCGGGAAGCTCTGCGCCCAGCCGAGCGCCGGTCGGGGATCGACCCTCGTCCCCCCGACGTGGAGCACCCAACCGTCCGAAGCGTCCGCGAGATAGAGGGTGCTGTCGGGCGGTAGGACTCCGCGGGCCTCCGCCGGCGGGTCGAAGGCCGGCAGCGCCAGGTTCGGCGGGGCCGCGAACGCCTCGCGGGTCACCTCGCCCGTGCCCGCCAGGAGCGTCCGTGACGGGCGCCAGGCGATGTTGCGGTACACCGCCACGCCGGCGCGGGACTCCTGGCGCTCGAGGTCGAACTGCGCGCCGAGACGCGCCTGCACCAACGGGGGCGCCGGTTCGGCGAGGTCTCCGAACGGTTCCGGGGCGATCCGCTCCATGACGACCAGGTAGCGGACTCCCAGGGGGGCCAATAGCTCCCCCATGCGGTCGGTCTCCCCGGACATCACGTCCCGCCAGGCATCTCGCAGCCGGTCGGCCTCGGGAGGTCGCGAGCCGGGCCACTGCAGGCCGACGTCGGGCGGCACCGCGGCGGAGGTGGCGAACACAAGGCGATCGTCGAGTTCCCAGCCGCCGAGGGGAAGCACGTCGGGATGGCCGACCCAGAGAATCCGGAAGGCGCCCAGACGGGACTCTTCCTCCACTGTCGCCAGCGGCGTCGTGAAATCCCCCCGGGGCGTGCCCCAACGACCGTCGAGGGTCAGCGTCAGCGCGGGGATGCCGCCGACGATCAGGGCTGCCAGGCCGACCCCGGCCGGCACCCACCGCCCCCGGCGGCGGGCGACAGCGCCGCCGGCTGTCTCCGCTGCCCCGAAAGCGGCGGCCAGTGCCAGCCCGAACCCCGCGGGCGCCAGCAGAACCTCCGGGCGCGGCAGGTCCCAGGGGCTCCAGCGGTGCTCGGCGGCCAGAGCCGCCAGCACGGAGACGACGACCAGGCACCACGCCCGAACCACCCACACGAACCTGCTCTCCCGCGCCACCGCCAGCGCCAGTGCCGCCACGACCAGCAACCCCCAGACCAGTGAACTCTCAACCGCCGAGCCGGTTGCGAAGCGCAGCAACTCCGCCAGGGTGAGGTCGCCGGCGGAATCCGGCCGCGCTCCCGCGGCGCTGAAGGCATCCCGGAACGAGGTGGGCCCTGCCGGGAAGTTGAGCAACCAACCCGCCACCAGCCCGCCCACGGCGCAGCCGAGCAGGTGCGGCAATCGCTGGGCCGATCCGGCCAGGAGCCCCCCTACTGCCAGCGCCGCCACGAGCATCACCAGCATCAGGGGCGTGGCGGGGACGAACGCCCAGATCAGCGCCACGAGAACTCCTACCAGCACCGTCGCCAGCCAGAAACCCGTCACCGGGGGCGCCGGCGAGGCGCTCGGCGGATCCATGGCCCGTGCCAGCCAGAGACAGATCCACGGCAGGGTTCCGTAGATCGCCAGTGCGCTCCAGACCCCGTTGGCCATGGCGTTGTACGGCAGCGGCACGGCGAAGAAGGTCAGCAGGCCGACGATCTGAGCCCGGCGGCTTCCCGTCCTGGCCAGCAGGCGCCAGAGTCCGACGGCACCGAACGGGACGAGTCCCAGCAGGAGCACGGTGCGCGTCAGGCCCATCGCCCCTCCCAGCACCGAACCGGCCACGCCGAGGATCCCGTAGGCGGTCGGGGCGGGCCCCTCCGAGCCCAATCCCGCCTCCCGCCAGTTGCTGAAGAAGGCACTGAACAACTCGCCGGGCGAGTCTCCGAGCCAGGCGATCTCGCCGAAGATCGGTATCCCCCGTGTCAGCAGGTGCCGGCTCCCGAAGATGAAGAGCACTCCGACGGCGGTCCAGCCGGCAGCCGCGGCCTGGCTCGATGTGTCGCGCGCGACGTCCCGGAGACGGTGGCGGCGCCCCCAGAGCACGCCGGCGCCCTCGACCCCGGCGTCGCCCCGCGCCAGACCGGCGGCGAACCGCGCCAGCGAGACGTACCCGCGGTGCGTCAGGTGCCCGAGGCGGTCGTCGTCGGACGCGGTGGCGATCAGGCGCCGCCTGTTGAGGATCTCCGTCACCCCCAGCAGGTTCCACAGCCAGGCTCCCACCAGCCCCCCGGCACGCCGCATGTGTCCCGTCAGCACGGCGAGAGCCGCCTCGGTCGCCGACAGCACCAGCATCGGCACCAACTCGGCCGCCAGGCGAGAGGCGCGGCTGCACATCAGCACCGATCGGAGTTGGTGCCGGTAGGAGAGCCACTCGTGGTCGCGACGCTGCCGGCGCGCCGGCAGGCGTCCCAGATGGCGAGCGCTCGCCCCGGGCACAACCAGAACCGTCCCGCCGTCCAGACCTGCCCGGCGGCACAGGTCCAGATCCTCGCCGTAGAAGGTCATGGCACCGTCGAACCCGCCGAGCCGGTCGAACACCTCGGCCCGGACGAGCATGCACGCACTGGGCACGGCAAGCACCTCGGCGACCGCATCGTGCTGCCCCTGGTCGTACTCGCCGGCAGTGACCAGCGGCACCGGAACCCCCATCCGATCCGACGAGAGACCCACACACTGCAGGAACCCGGGGTTGTCCCAATCCACGAGCTTCGGGCCCACCACGGCGGCCTCCCGGCGCACCGCTTCGTCCACCAGACGCGTGACCGCATCCGGAGCCGGCGCCACGTCGTCGTGACAGATCAGCAGGAATGTGGTGTCGCCCGTCTCGGCGGCCTCGCCGACGACGCCCGGCACGGACCCCTCCGCCGAGTCCGGCTCGTCGATCCGGTCCTTGCCGGCGAGCATGCGAGCGGCCGCATTGACAGCCGGACCGAACCCGGGGTTCCCCGGCACGACCATGACGGTGGCATCGGGCATCACCGCCGCCACCCTGGCGGCCACGTCCGGGACAGCACCGGCGGTGATCTCCTCCTCGCCCGAGACGTCCACCACCGTGACCGACAGAGCGGCGTAGTCCTGGTCCCGAAGCGACTGCAGGGTCTCGTCGAACCAGTCCCCGGGATCGTGAGCGACCACGATGGCGCGAACCGGTGGGCCGATCCTGCCGAGGCGCTCGGTCGGCACAGCGGTGGCGTCCGGGGATTCCACTAGGGTGCGAGAGTATCCCCGGCGCGTCGGACAGGAGGGCCATGCCGCCACCAGAGAGGCCGGCCCCGCGGGTAACAGTCCTGGCCGGCGGATTCGGGGCGGCACGCCTGCTGGACGGTCTCGTACGGATCTGCGAACCGCGTGCGGTGACGGCGGTCGTGAACTGCGGCGACGACTTCCGGTTGCACGGCCTGGACATCAGCCCCGACCTCGACACCATCACGTATTGCCTGGCCGGCGAGTTGAATCCCGAGACGGGCTGGGGCCTGAAGGACGATTCCTGGCGGGCGCTGGAGATGCTGCGGAACCTCGGCGGCCAGAGCTGGTTCGGGCTCGGCGACCGTGACCTGGGAACGCACCTGTACCGCACGCAGCGCCTCTCCGAGGGTGCCCCGCTGTCGGCCGTCACCGCCGAACTGGCGAGCCGCTGGGGTGTCGAGGTACGGCTGCTGCCGGTGACCGACGACCGGTTGCGGACGCGCCTGGTGGTCGATGACGGCGCCGGCACCGAGATCGGGTTCCAGGAGTACTTCGTGCGTCTACGTCACGCGGTGGCGGTCCGATCGGTGTGGTTCGTCGGCGCCGAGCAGGCGCGGCCGGCGCCGGGCGTCCTCGACGCCATCGCCGACGCCGCTGCCGTGATCATCGCTCCGTCCAACCCGATCGTGTCCATCGGGCCGGTTCTGGCGCTGGCGCGGGTGCGCCGCGCCGTGGCGGAGCGGCGCGAGGCAACGGTGGCGATCTCGCCGATCGTGGCGGGCGCGGCGCTGCGGGGACCGGCCGGCCGGCTCATGGCCGAACTCGGCCACGAGTCATCGGTCGTCGGGGTGGCGCGCCTGTACGCCCCGGTGGCGGGGACCCTCGTGATCGACGAGGCCGACGCCTCCCTGGCGCCGGCAGTGGAGAGCGAGGGGGTGCGCTGCGTCGTGGCGCCGTCGATCATGCATACGCCGGCGGAGGCCGCGGCATTGGCCCGGACGGCGCTGTCGGCGGTCGAGCAGGCGGCTGTGCCCAGCCGTTGAGACCGACCGTGCACGCCGGCCCGAACACGCTGTCGATCTCGGGGATCACCGGCGTCGGGGAGGTTCGGCCCGGCGACGACTTGGGCGCCCTGATCTCCGGCGCCGCCGACCTGCAGGAGCGCGACATCGTGGTGGTGACCCAGAAGGTCGTCTCCAAGGCCGAAGGGCGCCTGGTGGAGGTGGACCACGGCGACACCGGTGCCCGCCGGCGCGTGGTCGAGCGCGAGGCGGTCCGCGTGCTGCGCCGCCGGGGGGAGCTCATCATCGCCGAGACCCCGCACGGGTTCGTGTGCGCCAACGCCGGCGTGGACTTCTCCAACGTGCCCGAGGGGCAGGCGGCGCTGCTGCCCCGTGACCCCGACCGGTCGGCGCAGCGGATCCGCGACGGCATCGCCGCCGCCGGTGGGCCGCCGGTGGGCGTTGTCGTGTCGGACACCTTCGGACGCCCCTGGCGACGCGGTCTGACCGACGTCGCCATCGGCTGTGCCGGGGTCCTGGCGGTGCTGGACCTGCGCGGCACCGCCGATGCCGGCGGCCGCCGGCTCCAGGTCACCGAGGTGGCCATCGCCGATGAACTCGCCGCCGCCGCCGAACTGGTGATGGGCAAGGACCGCGGCATCCCCGCCGCAGTCGTCCGCGGCGCCCCGCGCGCCTGGTTCGGGGACGGCCGGGCGCTGCGGGACCTGCCGCGTGCGGCCGGCGAGGACCTGTTCCGCTGAGCCCGGCGCCCCGGGTCGCCCTAGCGGCGACCGCCGAGCAGAGACTCCCCGGCCGCCACGGTCTCACCGTCGCCCAGCAGCGTGAAGCCGGCCAGGCGCGCCCCCGGACCCACCACTGCGTCGTGGCCGACCACGGAGTCGGCAACGACGGCGCCGGCGCCGATCCTCCCCCCGGGCAGCACGACCGAGCCCCGCAGGCACGCGCCGGCCTCGACGACGGCCCGCTCCATGACGACGCTGCCGGCGACGTCGGCGCCGGGTGAGACCACTGCTTCGGAGCTCACCGCGTCGAGGGTGACCTCCCGGCATCCCGAGACGAGATCGATGTTGGCCTGCAGGTACGAAGCGGGTGTGCCCGCGTCGATCCAGTAGGCGTCGGAGCGCAGCGTGTACAACGCGCCGTCGGCGGCCACGGCCGCGAACGTCTCGCGCTCCATGGAGACCGGGCGGCCGGGAGGGATCCTCGCCAGCACGGACGGCTCGAGAACGTAGACGCCGGCGTTGATCCAGCCGCTCGCCGCCCCGCCGGTCGCCGGTTTCTCGACGAATCGTGAGACACGACCCGAGTCGTCCGATTCGACCAGCCCGTAGCGCGAGGCGTCGGCCATCGGGATCGTCAGGATGGTGGCTTCGGCGCCCCGCGCCCGGTGCAGCGCCAGCAACTCGCTGAGCGGCGCATCGGTCAGCACGTCGCCGTTGAGCGCCCAGAACGTCTCGCAGAACGGATCGCCGTCGACGGCCATGCCGTTGTCCGCAGCCGTCCGGCGGGCCGCGAACAACAACGCGCCGGCGGTCCCGAGCGGCTCGGGTTCGGTGGCGTAGCGGAGCCCGGCGCCCCCGCAGCGCCCCGACGGGTAGGCCACGCCGAAGGCATCCGGTCGGTAGCCGAGCGACAACACCACGTCGTCGGTGCCCTCGGCGGCCAACTTGGCCACCACGTGCTCGATCATCGGACGATCCACGATCGGCAGCATCTGCTTGGGGCGCATCTCGGTCAGCGGCCGCAGCCGAGTCCCCAAGCCGCCGGCGAGCACGATGGCGGAGCGGGGGCTCATCGGGACTCTCGCGGGCCGGGTCGGTGTGCGGTCAGCGCTGTGCCCGCATCGTCGGGGGGATTCTCCGGCGCCGGCCGCTCACTCGTCCGCCGGCTCGGTGACCAGGGGCGTGGACTCCTCGCCGGCGCGCAGGGCGAACGGATCGATCTGTCCCAGCCAGGCGATGCTCGGCGGCGGCGGCAGTTCGGCACCCTCGGGGGCCCGTGCGATGGTCCAGGCCTCGCCGTTGTTGAGGAAACGGATGTCCCCCATGTTCTCGGTGAAGACCTCCGGCGCCTCGTCGACAGAGCCGGCGAACTCCCAGCGGTGCACCTGGATGATCGCCGGCTCCCCGCCGCAGGTGACGTCCTCGGCCAGCACCCTGCCGTCGTCGAGGGTGATGGCGTCGTCGGAGATCTCCGCCCGCATGGCGGTCATGAAGTCCTCCAGCGTGGCGTTCTCGCCCGAGGCGGCCTCGAAGTACGGGTGGATGTGGATGATGGCGTCGTCGTGGGAGTGGATGCCGAGCCCGTCGTCGGTGCTCGTGAAGTGCGGCAGGAAGTCTCCTTCGGTGCCCTCGGCGCAGTCCCACAGCACGTACGGCGAGTGCCAGTGGTCCTCGTTCTGCACGGGTCGGGCCTGCACGTCGCGGGTGGTGTAGGCGAACGCCACGAGCGCGGTGCCCGCCACGATGATGAGCACCACCAGCGCGGGGAAGCTCGGCCGCAGGATGCGGCTCCACCTGCTGCCACCGCCGCCGGTGCGCGCCGCCCGCTCGATGTTGCGGACGGCATCGGCGAGGGAGGTACGGCTCCGGGAGTCTCGCGCCATAGCGACAGGCACACTACCGCCGGTTCAGGGTGATGACGCCCGTCGCCGGCCGCTGCAGCGACCCGCCGAGCCGCCCCGGGGTCCCCGCCCCCACGGCTAGCCTGCGGCGCGTGGAGGGGCCTGTCGTCTGGCTGAACGGTGCGATCGTTCCGGAGTCGGCGGCATGCATCTCCCACCGGGATCACGGCCTGCTGGTGGGCGACGGCGTCTTCGAGAGCGTCCGGATCACCGCCGGGCAGGCCTTCGCCGTTGGGCGCCACCTGGCGCGCCTGGCGCGCTCCGCGGGGGCTCTGGGGCTGGAACTGCCGCCGGCGGGCGAATTGCGCCAGGCGGTCGGCGCCGTTCTGGCCGCCACGGGCGTGGTCGAGGGTCGCCTGCGGATCACGGCCACCAGCGGTCCCGGCGGGTTCTCCTCGGCTCGGCCGCCCGCGGGGACGACCGTGGTCGTGGCGGCCGAGGAGGCCCCGCCCTGGTCACCGCACGTGGCGGTGATCACCGTGCCGTGGCCCCGCAACGAGCGGGGCGCCACGGCCGGCATCAAGACGATCTCCTACGCCGAGAACGTCCTGGCTCTCCGGCGGGCGCACGCCGCGGGAGCCGGCGAGGCCGTCTTCGCCAACACCCGGGGGGAACTGTGCGAGGGCACGGGCACCAACGTGTTCCTGGTGTTCGGCGGGCGGCTGCTGACGCCCCCGCTGTCGGTGGGCTGCCTGGCCGGCGTCACCCGCGACCTGGCATTGGAGATCACCGATGCGACAACCGAGCCCGTGCCGCTGGGCGCCCTCGCTGAGGCGTCGGAGGCTTTCCTGACCTCCACGACGCGCAACGTGCACCCCGTCTCGGCCGTCGACGGCGTGTCGCTGCCCGCCTGTCCCGGGCCCGCGACCGTCGCCGCCCAGCAGGCTTTCGCCGCCCTCATGGCCGAGACCCTGGACCCCTAGCCCCCGGAGGCCGCCGCCGCACCGGGACCTCCGGGCTCTCAGAAGCAGGCCTCGTGAACGATGGGGTACGGGTTGATGTGGTTGCCCCGCCCCCCGAGGTGGTACTCGAAGTGCAGGTGCGGGAGCCCGGCGGCGTTGCCCGAGTCGCCCACGTAGCCGATCACGGCGCCCGCAGGCACCCAGCCCACGCCGACGTTCTCGTACGCCGACAGGTGCGTGTTGTAGTAGTAGTTGCCCGAGTCGGCGAAGAGGTAGGCCGAGTTCCCGCCGATGCGGTTGGCCCGGTGCTCCACGCGCCCGCTCTCGACGGCCAGCACCGGTGTCCCGGTCGGTGCGATGAGATCGTTGCCCTTGTGCCAGCCGCCGTAGTGGCGGGGATCCCCGAAGTCGTCGAAGTGGCTGAACGGTCCGGCCAGCGGGCACACCCAACCGCTCGCAGCCGCCAGCACCGGCAGGCCGGCGACCGGCGCCGCCGCGTCGCCCGGCTCGCCCGGCCTGACCGGCGGGATCGCACCGGCGCCCGGCTCCGCCTGCGGGGCGTCCGGCGCCGCCGCGGCTGCCCGGGCGACCTCCTCCCCGGCGACCCGGGCGGCCTCCTGCCTCGCGACCTCCGCGGCGGCCGCCGCGGCCGCCGCGGCGCGTGCCGCCTCCAGGCGGCGCGCCTCCTCGGCCTGCCTGCGGCGCAACTCCTCCGCCAGGCGCCGGCGCTCCTCCCCCTCGAGCGCATCCAGCAACCTGTCCTGCTCATAGAGGCGCGGCGCTATTTCCAGGTACACCGACCCGATGGCGTTCAACTCCGCCTGCACCTCGGCGGCGGCGGCGGCGGCCTGGCTGATCAACTCCTGCTGGTGCCGGGCGCGCTCGGCGAGCAGCGCCTGCGCCTGATCCAGGTCGTCGCGGGCCCTGCGGTAGTCGTCGATGATGTCGAGGGACCCTTCGCTCACGAAGCGGGCCAGGGCATCCACCGCGGCCTGGCGGTTGATGTCGTCGCCGGCCAGGATCGACGGGGGCGTCGTGGAGTCGATGTAGCGCTGCACGGCGATCTCGATCATCTGCTGGCGCAGCGCGGCCACTTCGGCGTCGATCCCGGCGACGCGCTGGGACAGCTCCACGATCTCGACGTTCAGCTCGTACAGGGCCAGATCGGCCTCCCAGTAGCGGGCGCCGGCTGCGTCGGCGCGCGCCTGGGTGGCGATCATCTGATCGAGGTACTCGTCGATCTCGTCCTGCAGCGCGGACACGGTGGCGCGCACCTGGTCCAATTCGCTCTGCGCGCCGGACGCCGAACTCATCACCAGCACCAGAACGACCGGCAGCGCCCACAGCACCTTCCGGCGCACGACGTTCAGCCGGGAGGCGCTCAACCTAGAGAACGTCGCTCTCATCCCTGATGTCACCCACGAGGGACTCCAGCACGTCCTCAAGGGTCACGAGACCCACCGTAACGGTCCCCTCGCGAACCAGGGCCACGTGCACCCGGTGCCGCCGCATCAATCGCAGGAGATCCTCCAGCGGCAGGTCGCGGCGCACCATGAGAGCCCGCCGGACGCAAACGGCGGGAACCGCCTGGGACCAGCGCTCGGGCGGGACCGTCAGCAGGTCCTTGGCATGCACGAACCCCTCGGGACGGTCGGGATCGCCCAGCAGCAGCCGGGAGTGCCCGCTGGCCACCACCGTCGCCTCCGCCTCGGCCACGCTGGCGGCCCGCGGGATGGCACAGATCCGCTCCCGGGGCACCATGATCGACGCCACCGGGCGCTCGCCCAGCTCCAGCGCAGAGGCCAGCAGCGTGTGCTCGAACTCTGTGAGCAGGCCGCCGGTGCGCGACTCGGCCAGCAGCTCGGACAGCTCAGCGGGCGTGCGGGCGCTGGACGTGCGATCCACCGGGACCACGCCGCACAGGCGCGAGAGCACCGCCACGAGCCACTCGAGAGCCCGGATCACCGGCCGGAACGCCCCGACGAACAGCCGGTGCACCGGCGCCAGCCACATGGCCAGGCCATCGGGATTGCACAGGGCGGCGTTCTTGGGGACCATCTCACCGATCAGCACGTGGGCGAAGACCACGATGGCGATCGCCACCGCCACGCTGACGCCGTGGCCGAATCCCCCGAGGACACCGTCGAGCAGGCGCGCCACGGCCGGTTCGACCACGTAGCCGAGCCCCAGGGCGGTCATCGTCAGCCCGAGCTGCGCGCCGGCGAGCTGCATGCCCAGATCCCCCATTGCCCGCACCGCCACCCGGGCGCGCCGGTTGCCGGACTCGGCCAACACCTCCAGGCGGCTGCGTGACGCCGCCACGAGCGCGAACTCCACGGCGGTGAAGAAGGCGTTGCCCGCCAGCAGCACGACCGCCACCAGCAGCGCCAGGACGGTCACGGCCGTCGCCGCCCGGTCTCGGCGACCCGCACGGTCACGATCCGCCGCCGCACCATCTCGGCGACCTCGAAGCGCCAACCCTCCCAGGAGAACGAGTCGCCGACCACCGGGATCCGCCCGAGCCGGTACAGCACGAACCCGGCGAGGGTCTCGTAGGGGCCATCGGGCGTGCGCAGGCCGCAGGCCTCCTCGATGCCGTCGGCGCGCAGGTCGCCGGCCAGCAGCCATTCGCCCGGCGGAGCCGGCGGGGTGAGCTCCGCGACCGGGTCGTGCTCGTCGTCGATCTCCCCGACGATCTCCTCGGTGATGTCCTCGGCGGTGATGATCCCCGCGGTGCCGCCGTGCTCGTCCACGACGACCGCCAGGGACTGGCGCCTGCGACTCATCTCGCTCAGCAGGCTCCGCAGGTCGGCGCTCTCGGGCACCGCCCACACGTCGACCATCATCTCCTCCACCGTGATCGTGTGACGCTCGGCGGGCGGGACGCGGTGGACCGCCTTCACGTGCACCACGCCCCGCACGTCGTCCAGGTCGGCGTCGGCGACCGGGAAGCGCGAGTGACCGCTGGTGACCGTGGCGTCCACCAGATCGGCCATCGTGTCGGTGGCGCCGACGGTGATCACCTCCACACGCGGCACCAGGGCGTCGGCGGCGGTCTTGGCGCCGAAGCGGATCGAGCGCGTCAGCAGCGTCACATCCTCCGGGTCCAACTCGCCGCTGCTCCCCGCCGAGCGGATGACGTGCTCGAGCTCCCGCAGGGTCCGCACCGACCGGAGTTCGCCGATGGGTTCGAGTCCGGCGAGGCGCACGATCCGGTCGGCGGTGCCGTTGAACAGCGTCACGAACGGCCACGTGAGGTAGCCGTACAGGCGCAGCGGCCTGGCACACAGCAATCCCACCGGCAGAGGCCGCGAGATGGCCAGCATCTTGGGCAACTGCTCCCCCGCCACGAGGTGCACCACCGTCGCCAGCGCCAGGGCCACGGCCACGGCCACGGCGTGAGCCGAGGACTCGCTCAGCACCGCTCCGAAGGCCCCCAGCAACAGCTCCGCGATCAGCGGTTCGGCAACCCAGCCCAGCAGCAGGGACATGACCGTGATCCCCAACTGCGCAGCCGAGAGATGGAACGTGAGTCGCTCGGTCACCCGCAGCAGGCTCTGGGCCGACCGGCGCCGGGCGCGCCGGGCGCCGCGCGCCGCCTCGGTGAGCGGACCGCGCGACACGGAAACAGCAGAAAACTCCGCCGCGACGAAGAAGGCGTTGGCGCCGATCAGCGCGACGACCGCAAGAAGTCCGAGTGCGACTCTGATCGCCCGGCAGTCTATCGGCGGGGGGCCATCGGCCCGGGGAGCAGGAGGGTCGGCGGTAGCATCCGGTGCCATCACCGCTGCCGTCGACATCGACCCGGACACCAGCAAGGGTTGGCTGCGGCGCCTGTGGCCGATCGTCTCCGCACACCGCTCGCTCCTGGCGTTCGGCGCCGCTTGCGGAATCGTCGCCCTCGTCACGCAGGTGGCCGTCCCCGCGGTGGCCCGCGAGGCCATCGACGCCGCCGGCGACGGTTTCGGCGACCGGCTGCGGACCCTCTGCATCCTGCTGGGCGCCCTGGCGGTCGCCCGCGGGCTCACCGGCGGCGCCTACCGCTACCTGCTGTTCAAGCTGTCGCTGCGGATCGACAGCGAGCTGCGGATGATCATCCAGCGCCACCTCGGCCGGCTGTCCTTCTCGTTCTACGACCGCAGCAGCTCCGGCGACATCATCTCCCGCGCCAACACCGACATCCGGTCCATCCAGATCCTGTTCGCCTTCGCCCCGATGCTGGGCATGGCGGTGCTGACGTTCTTCCTGGCCTTCGGCCTCATGCTCTGGATCCACGTGCCGCTCACGTTCGTGGCGCTCGCCACGCTGCCGGTGGCCACGCTGGTGGGGAACCGGTTCCGGAACAGGTTCCTGCCGCTGTCGTGGATCATCCAGGGTCGCAGCGCCGAGGTTGCGGCGGTGGTGGACGAGAACGTAAACGGCACCCGGGTCGTGAAGTCCTTCGCCGCCGAGCGGGCCGAGATCGCCAAACTGGCCCGGGCCGCCCGGCGGCTGCAGTGGGCCTCGGCCACGAGCGTGGACATCCGGGCCCGCTACAACCCGGTGCTGGAGGCGCTGCCGCGGATCGCCATGGGGCTGGTGCTGCTGTACGGCGGCTGGCTGGCGATCGACGGCCGGGTCTCGATCGGCACGCTGTTCGCCTTCGGCGCCTACATCATCATGCTGCAGTTGCCGTTCCGGATGTTCGGCTTCATCGTCATGCAGAGCCAGCGGGCGGCGGCCTCGGCGGAGCGGATCTTCCAGGTGCTGGACACCCCGCCGGAGATCATCTCGGCGCCCGGCGCGCGGGCCCTCGAGCGCGCCGAGGGCCGCCTGGAATTCGACGACGTGACCTTCGCCTACGGGCGGGGGGAGGGCCGCTCGGCGGTGCCGGTGCTGGACGGCTTCAGCGTGCGGATCCACCCGGGCGAGACGGTGGCGCTGGTCGGCCCGACCGGCGGCGGCAAGTCGACGGTGGCGCGCCTCGCCGCCCGCTTCTACGACGCCGGCGGCGGGACGGTGCGCCTCGACGGCCACGACGTGCGCGACCTGGACCTGGAGTCGCTGCGCCGCAACGTGGTGGTGGCTTTCGACGAGCCGTTCCTGTTCTCGGTCAGCCTGCGGGACAACATCGCCTTCGGCCGCCCCGACGCCCCGCTCGACGAGGTGATCAGCGCCGCACAGGTCGCGCAGATCCACGACACCGTGGCGAGCCTGCCGGAGGGCTACGACACGATCGTCGGCGAGCGGGGCTACACCCTGTCGGGTGGGCAGCGCCAGCGGATCGCCCTCGCCCGGGCGCTGCTGCTGGAGCCCGGCGTGCTGATCCTCGACGACGCGCTGAGCGCCGTGGACATGGGGGTGGAGGCGGCCATCGGGGCCGCGCTGGCTCACCGGCGCGCCGGCGGCGCCACGCTGCTGATCGCCCACCGGCTGTCGACGATCAGCCTGGCCGACCGGGTCGTGTTCACCGAGGGCGGACGGGTCGTCGCCACCGGAACGCACGCCGAGTTGATGGCCACGCAGACGAGCTACGTGCAGGTCCTGGCGGACGCCGAGGCCCGCGAGGCCGAGAGCCGTGAGGCTGAGACCCACGCAGCCGGGAGCCGGCGCCGCGGGGACATGGACTTGGCCGCCGGCGGTCTGAGCATCATCGAGGGGCCGGCGCCGTGAGCTTCATGGGAGGCTCGTATGTGGCCGGGCCGCAGGGCCCGTCCTCGTCGCAGGCCAACGCCGCCGCCGGCCTGCCGTTCGCGGGTATCCCCGACGAGATGATCGACCGGGCGGCGGACATCCTGGACGCCGAACCCACCCATCCCGAGCCGGACGTGGACTTCGCGCACCGCCCGCCGGCGGCCGCGCCGCTGTCGCTGCGCGCGCTGCTGCGTCCCCACTGGCGGCGCGTGCTGCTGGTGGTGGCTCTCGTGGTCGTGGAGGCCGCCGCCACCCAGGCGGGGCCGCTGCTGACCCAGATCGGCATCGACGACGGCGTGGCGCCGCGCCGCTTCGGCGTCCTGGGAATCGTGGTGGCGGTCTACTTCGCCACGGTGGCGGTCCACGTGGTCGCGGGCCGCTTCCGCACCGCCCTCGGGGGGCGTCTCGGCGAGCGCCTCATGTACGGCCTGCGGGTGCGCGTGTTCAGCCATTTCCAGCGGATGTCGCTGAGCTTCTACACCTCCGAGAAGGCGGGCGTGCTGATGTCCCGCATGACCAGCGACATCGAGATGCTCACGATGCTGCTGCAGGAAGGGCTCGTGATGATGGTCGTGCAGGGGTTGACCCTGGCGGTCATCACCGGCGTCCTGTTCTACCTGCACGTCCCCCTGGCGGCGCTGACGGTGGGCGTCGTGGTGCCGGTCACGCTGCTGCTGTCGCTGTGGTTCCGGCGCGCCTCGGAGTCGGGCTACAACCGGGTGCGGGACCGGATCGCCATCGTCCTGGCCGACCTTTCGGAGAACCTGGCCGGCATCCGCACCATCACCGCCTACAACCGCCGGCGCCGCAACATCGCCCAGCACCAGGTCGTGGTGACCGACCACGAGGACGCCAACGTCTACACGTCCAAGGTGTCGTCGCTGTACGGCTCCGCGGCCGAGGGCGTCGGCATCATCGGCCAGGCGGTCGTGCTGGGCGTGGGCGGCTGGCTGGTGGTCGACGGCCGGCTCACGCTGGGCGCCCTCACCGCCTTCGCCCTCTACCTGACGGCGTTCTTCGCCCCCATCGGCCAGCTGGTGGTGCTCTACAACGCCTACCAGCAGGGCCAGTCCGCCACCGCCAAGCTGCGGGAGCTGCTCGCCCGCGAGCCCGACGTGACCGAGGCGCCCGACGCCGTACCGCTGGGCCCGATCGAGGGCCGGATCACCTTCGAGGGGGTGTCGTTCTCCTACGGCGGCGGCGAGTCGGTGCTGCGGGACGTCGACCTCGACATCCCCGCGGGCGGGAGCCTCTCCATCGTCGGGGCCACCGGGGCCGGCAAGTCCACGATCGCCAAGCTGGCGGTGCGGTTCTACGACCCCGACGAGGGCACGGTGCGCATCGACGGCGCCGACCTGCGCACCGTGCAGCTCGAATCGCTGCGCCGGCAGTTCGGCGTGGTGCCCCAGGAGCCGTTCCTGTTCAACGGCACCATCGGGGACAACATCCGCTTCGCCCGCTCCGACGCCGGCGACACCGAGGTGGCCGAGGCCTGCCGGGTGGTGGGCCTGGAGGCGTTCGTGGCGTCGCTCCCCGACGGCCTGGACACGCCCTGCCACGAGCGCGGCGCCTCCCTGTCGGCGGGCGAGCGCCAGCTGCTGGCCCTGGCCCGCGCCTTCCTGGCGCGACCGCGCGTGCTCATCCTCGACGAGGCCACCTCCAACCTGGACCTGCGCTCGGAAGCCCAGGTGGAGCGGGCACTGGACGCCCTGCTGGAGGGGCGCACCGCCGTGATCGTGGCGCACCGCCTGGCCACGGCCATGCGCGCCGACCGGATCGCCGTGGTGGACAATGGGCGGATCGCCGAGATCGGAAGCCACGACGAGCTCGTCGCCGCCGGCGGCCTGTACGCTGCCATGTACGCCGCCTGGGAGGCCCACGCCGCCGGCAACGGAGCGGCGCCGACAGCCCCGGGAAGCGGCGCCGCGCCGCGAGGCGACCCCCGATGAGTGCAGGGCGAACGAGCACCGGCCCGGCGCGTGCCGGCCCGGCGGGTACAGGTCCGGTGGGTTCCGACCCGAGCCCGGCCCTGCGACTCAGCGGCGTCGGTGTGGTGCGCGACCGCCGGCAACTGCTCGCCGGCGTGAACTGGACGGTGCAGCAGGGCGAGCGCTGGGTGATGCTGGGCCCCAACGGGGCGGGCAAGTCCACGCTGCTGCGGGTGGCGGCCCTGTACCTGCATCCCACCGAGGGCACCGTGGAGGTCCTGGGCCGGCGCCTGGGCCGTGTCGACGTGCGCCGCATGCGCCACCGGGTGGGCTACGCCTCGGCGATGCTCTCGGATCGCATCCGCCCCACCCTCAGCGCCCTGGACGCGGTGATGACCGCCCGCCACGGCGCCCTCGAGCCGTGGTGGCACAGCTACAGCGACGCCGACCGGCAGCGGGCCGCCGACCTGCTGGAGCGGCTGGGCTGCGGCCACCTCGGCGCCCAGCAGTTCGGCCTGCTGTCCTCCGGTGAGCGTCAGCGGGTGCAGATCGCCCGGACGCTCATGACCGAGCCCGGCCTGGTACTGCTCGACGAGCCCACGGCCGCGCTGGACCTCGCCGGCCGGGAGGAACTGGTGCGCTCCCTGGACGCCCTCAGCGCCGACCCGACGACGCCGCCGACTGTCCTCGTGACCCACCACGTCGAGGAGATCCCCGCCGGCTTCGACCACGCACTGCTGCTGCGCGAGGGCCGAGTGGTCGCCGCGGGCCCCATCAACGAGGTCCTCACCGCGGAGCGCCTCAGCGCGTGCTTCGCCATGGACCTGGAACTGGAGCACAACCGCGGCCGCTGGTGGGCCCACGCAGCCGGCTAGCGCCGCGATCGGGCCGAGCGCGTCCACGGGCAGGCACCGCGAGAGGCCCGGGATCGCTCGGGGCCGCCGCTGTTCGACTTGCAGGGGGTCCGTGTGTCACGCGGGAGGCCGAGACGGGTGGTGACCGGTGCGGGTCAGTTCCGGACTGCGACCTTGAAGGTCTGCATGGCTACACCGCCGGCGTTCGTGGCAGAGACCGAGACGGACGTCGCGCCGGGCGTGAGACCGGTCAGCGATAGGTTCGATCCGGAGACCGCCACGGTCACCAGCCGGGGGTCGTCGGACAGCGCTCGGTACGTCGCCCCGACAGCGCGGCCGAACAGCGGCGCAAGGTCGAGCACTGTGGGCGGGTCGCCGACTGTCACGGCGCGGTCGCCCAGCAGCGTCACAATTGTCGGCGCGGCCCGCTCGATGGCCGTGACGCTCAACGACTCGACCGGCGGGCTCCCGCTGCTGGCCGGGGTGACCGTGACGCGGAA
Organism: bacterium; assembly: GCA_026708055.1. Lineage (NCBI taxonomy): Bacteria > bacterium. The sequence goes on from JAPOVS010000047.1 coordinate 47,008, forward strand.
CGACAGGAGTGCCGAGCCTTTGGTGTTGCCGGCGGTGACCGACACCGTGGTCACCCCCGGTGCCACCGGGATCAACGTCATCCCCGATCCCGACACCACGACGGTGACGACACGAGGGTCGGCGGCGAGCGCCCGATAGCTGTCGGTGGACGCGCCGAGGACGGTGGCCAGGTCGAGTTCGACGGGCGGCCCCCCGATCTGCAGCACCGCATCGTTCACGAGCGCCCTGATCCGAGGCGCGATCGTCACTCGAGTCGCTGTGAGGCCGCCGCCGCCGATACTCGAACCGCTGTCCGGGCCGCCGCTGCCGGGGCCGCCGCTGCCGGGGCCGCCGCTGTCCGGGCCGCCGCTGTCCGGGCCGCCGCTGCCGGGGCCGGCACCGACAATGCGGCTGTTCTGGGTGTCGGGAGGTGCGCCGGGCTCCTCGTTGTCGACAATGGTTCCGTAGCCTCCGGGCCCCCCGAAATCGCGGTAGGCGTTCGTGACCGAGAGCAGTTCCAGCGTGAATACCTCGGCGACGTGCTCGAGTTCACCGTCGTTCCGGGTCGGCACCGAGACCGTCCGCTCGGTGACTCCCGGCGGGAATCTCAGCGTGCCGCTCTTGGCGCTGTAGTCACTGCCCGCAATGGCACTGCCGTCGAATGTCGCATACCTGGCGGTGACCTCCCGGCCGCTGGGCTCGTCCAGTCTGACCGTGAACGTGAAGGTCTTGCCCTCCTCCCCCTCGACATCGGAGACCGACAGGCCCGGCGTCGAGTTCTGGTCCCGGATGAGGCCGGTGGCGGCGTCACGCGGCGCCGAGGCGTTCGATGCACTGCTCAGCCTGAGCCCGAAGGTCTCATAGTCCTCCTCGTCGATGTCGTCGGGGAGGAGCCTCACGTCCACATACTGCGTCCCGGCGCTCCCGTTGAGGAACTCCAGCGTCCCCGACGCCGGCTCGTAGTCGCCCGGCGCACCGGATCTGCTCGCCACGGCCGTACCGTTCACCGTCTGGTAGTTCACGGTGACCGTGCTGCCCCGGTCCGTGAGCAGCGTCACAGCGAAGGTGGCGTACGCACCCTCGTCAGCCTCGACGTTCTCGACCAGCAGATCGGTCACAGGATCGGTGTCGTCAGTGATGGTGCCGGTTGCCTCGAGGGTGCCGACGCCCCCCGCCAGTGTGGCGCCGGCCGGGTTGTGCACCTGCAGCGTGAACGTCTCGGTGTCCTCGTCGAGGGTGTCCTCCAGCACCCGCACGGCGATCCGAGCGGTTCGCTGGCCGGCGGGGATCGCCTGGCCGGGGTACTCCCACGTCCCCGCTTCGAGGAAGTCCAAATTGACAGTCGCCGTGCCCGAGTGGGTCGAGGCGTGGAAATGGACGTCCTCGGCGCTCGTCTTGTCCAGGCTGACCGTGAACACCATGGTCGTGTCGCCCTCGGTCACGGTGACGTTCGGGGTGACGCTCAGTACCGGCAGGCTCGGCTCCTGTGCGACAGCGGCGGTCGTGCCCAACATCGCGCCGAGCAGCAGCGAGACCCCGACGAGCGCGGCGGCGCGCCGGGGAGCCGTCAGCGAGCCCAGGGGACCGGAGCGGCAGGCTGAACGAGAGGGTTCCGCCCCACCGCTATGAGATTGAAGCATTGAATTGCGCATATTCCGCCCACCCCCGTGAAGACGTGCCGACACGATAGTCAGGCAGTCCGGCAGCGCCGAATCGGCTCCCAGGACACAGAAACGGACCCGTCGAGTCCTTCCGGAGTCGCCGAGGCGAGCGACCGAGAGGAGGCCGGCGACCCGGATTCCCAGGGCCGCGGGGTCACCTGCGCGCTCGACGAGGAGGCCGACTGAATCGCCCTGTTCAAGTCCTCCGCAGGCGCTCGGAGGTCTTGTAGCCGCAGCGGGAGGCCGTCGAGAAGGCCCACGACGGGCCGAAGAGCTGGCGGCGGGCGGGCAGGAACTCCTCGGACTCCAGGTCCTCCAGGGCCGCCAGCGTGCGGTCCAGGCCGAGCCCCAGGAGGCGGACGCTGCGCTCGTTGGAGATGTCGAGGCCCCCGGCGCTGACGACGATGACGAGCATCCGCCCGAGCATGTTCTGGCGGTAGAGCCGCCAGCAGTCCTCGGGGCCGATCCCCTCGACGCCCTCCTGGCGGAGGGTCTCGTGGTACTCGCCGACGGCGTCCCGCTCGATGCTGCGCCGCAGTTCGACCGGCAGGCTGCCACCCAGGAAGTAGGCCACGTCGCCGAGGGGGTTGTTGCCGCCGCAGACCTGCCAGTCGATCACGGCCAGGTCGTCGGCGCCGGGACCGAAGAACATGTTGTCCAACCGGTAGTCGCCGTGCCCGAAGGCCCGGGGGCCCCTCGCCAGGTCGCCCATGTAGTCCGCCGCCCTCCAGCCGAGGGTCTCGGTGATGCGCCGCATGTCGCCGGAGAAATGGTCCCTGAACACCTCGAACGTGCGCCGTAACGACGCCAGGTAGATGAGTTGCACCGGCGGCCGCCACTTCGGGTTGAGCGAATCGAAGATGTCGATGTACGGCGAGGTGTGGGTCTTGCCCCACGAGTAGGCGTGGAACCTGGCGATCGCCCGCACCACGCTGCGCGCCTGCTTTGCGTCGGCCCCTTCGATCTCGTCGACCCGGTCCATCCCGCCGAGGTCCTCCAGCACGAGCACGAGCCTGTTGCTGCGGCGGTCGTAGTCGCCGTAGTAGAGGATCGGCGACCTGATCGGGGCGTGGTGCGACAGGAGCCGGTAGAAGGCGCACTCCCGCCTGTACAACCGCACCCGCCGGGCCAGCTTGTCGGTCTCGGGATGCGAGGAGTGCAGTTTGACGACGACGGTCGCCGGGGCGCCGGGGGCGGCACCGGCATATCTCAGGCGGCAGCGCAGCGACTCCCCCACGTGGCCGATCCCCACACCCACCTTCTCCACCTCGACATCCTCCACGGCGGGGACATCGGCATGCCCGCCCGCGGCGAATGCCTGCCGCACCCAGCCCGGCGTGACCTCGGCACTACCTGCGGGAATGGCGGGTACGGGATCCACGCCGACACCTCCGCCCGGGATCACTCCTGCTCGGGGAGAGGGAGATCGGCTTCCACGTCGAGACGGATCTCCACCTCCCGGCCGACCAGCACCACATCGGGCAGGCCCGGGGCGTGCACGTCCATGTAGCCCGCCACACCGAAGTCGTCACGCCGGAGACAGGCTGTGGCCTCGAAGGACATCTTCGCCAACCGCAGATGCGGGTGGCGCACCGCGCCCAGGAACCGGGTCGACAGCACCAGAGGCAGTGTCATGTCCCGCACCGTCAGCTCGCCGGGCAACTCCCAGCGGTCGGCGCCGGTGGGTCGCGCCCCGCTGCCGCTGAACGTGAGCACGGGATAGCGCTCGACGTCCAGGAAGAGTGGGCCGCGGAGATGCTCGTCGGCCTGCGGATGCGCCGTGTCGATGCTCGCCGCGGCGATGCGCACCTCGGCCCGCGATTTCTCCGGCTCCTCGGCGACCGTGACCGTCCCGGAGACCTCCCGGAAGCGCCCGCGCATGGCGGTCAGCAGGTGGCGGGCGGCAAAGGCCACCGAGGAATGCGGCCCGTCGATCACCCACTCCCCGGCAACCGGCACGACGCGACCGTCGACGACCCGCGTGTACTGCGCCTCCACTGCCGGCGATGCTAGTGACTGGGGTGGTTCCGCTGCCGGGCTGGGTGCGGGCAGGGCCGTCCGCTAGTTGCCGGCGAACTCGGCCACGGCGACCGCTTCGCCGCGTTCGACCGAGGCCATGGCGGCCTCCAGCACCGCGATGACGGCCAGGCCCACCGCGCCGTCGGTCTCGACGGGGCCCTGTCCCCTGATGGCGCCGGCGAACTCCGCGAGTTGCTCGGCGAGGGGATCGGTCTCCTCCAGCGGCACCTCGTCGCGCTGCATCTCGCCCCGCTGCTGGGTGAACAGCCGCGTCCCCTCGTCCTGGCTGGAGGCCGACGCCGACGAGCCGAAGATGCAGAACTCCTCGGTGAACGGGTTGTAGTGGGAGGTGACCAGATTCCCGACGGCGCCCGAGGCGAACTCGAACAGCAGCCCCGTGGCGTGGTCGAGGGGCTCGCCATCCAGGACGCCGTTGCTGAACGCACTCACCCGCTGGATCGGGCCCACGAGGTAGTGGAACGTGTCGATCATGTGGACGCCCAATCCGGTCATGCCGCCCAGAGGGCTCTCGTTCCGGGAGGAACGCCAGGTGGCTGGGAAACCGCGGTGCACGACGAAGACCGACGTGGCCAGCAGCGGCGTTCCGAGGGCCCCCTCGTCGAGAAGCGCCCGGATGCGACGCACCGCGGCGAGGCGCCGCCGCTGGTGGCCCACCATCAGCACCGTGCCGGCATCCCGCGCCGCGGTCACGGCGCGCCGGCCGTCGGCAACCGTCAGCGTGAACGGCTTGTCGACCAGCACACCCTTGCCGGCAGCCGCCACCTCGCCGACCTGGTCGCCATGGGTGGTGTGCGGCGTGGCCAGGACGACGCCCTCCACGTCGTCGGCGCTGATCAGGTCGTTGAACGACGTCGCCGCCCGGCAGCCGCGCTCATCGGCGAAGGCCAGCCGAGCCGACTCGGTGCGCGCATAGCACGCCACCACCTCGGCTGCGCCGCTGCGGGTGGCGGCGTCGGCCAGTTCGCCGCCCCACCAGCCGAGCCCCACGACTCCCAGACGCACCGGCTCGTTCGCGCTCGTCATAGCAGCAGCCTTTCCTCGTACTCCACACGGGACAGGACGACCGGCTCGTCGGCGGTCACCAGCACCATGTCCTCGATCCGCACCCCGCCGCCGCCCGGTACGTCCGGCACCCACACCAGGGGCTCCACCGCGAACACCATGCCCGGGCGGAACTCGGTGTCGGTGGCGCCGGGCATGTTCTCCCCGATGTAGGGCGGCTCGTTGGCCCCGACGCCGATGCCGTGGCCGATGAACAGGCTGAACAGGTTCTCCGCCAAACCGAACTCGCCGATCACTTCCACGATGGCGTCGGTGGCGTCGGCGGTGGTGCAGCCAGGCCGCATCCTGTCGATCCCGGCCATCAGCCCCCGGTGGACGGCGGTGTAGATCTCCTGCTGGCGGCGGTTGGGGCGGCCGATGATCGTGGTGCGGCCGATGTCGGCGAAGTAGCCGTTCCACATGGCACCGATGTCGATGAAGCAGAGGTCGCTGTTGCGCATCAGCTTGTCGGTGGCGAGGCGGTGCGGGGGCGACATGTGCTCGCCGGAGGCCACGAACGGCGTGATGACGTGCGCCATCTCGCCGCCGAGGTGGAAGAGCGTCTGCATGGCGTCGCCGGCGACCTCCAGCTCGCGCCGGCCCGCCCTCGTCTCGTCGAGCGCTCGCTGCGTGACGGCGTCGCCGACGGCGCAGGCCTCGGCGATGATGGCGATCTCGACGTCGGTCTTGATGAGCCGCGCCCGTTGCATCACGGTGTCGCCGTCGACGAGTTCCAGGTCGGGCAGGTGGCGGCGCATGGCGTCGATGAACGACACGTTGCCGGCGTCCACCCCCAGGCGCCCGCTGCCGAGGCCCCGCTCGGCCAGGATCGGGCGCAGGATGCTCGCCACGAACCCGTCCACGAGCTCGGCCTGCTCCATGATGGGGATGGCGTGCGCCTCGGCGATCCACGGCATGTTTGCGCGGGCCTTGTCGATCTCCCCGCCCGAGCACAGCAGCACCGGTTCGCCCGCCGGCGTCAGCAGGGCGCCGTTCAGCGCCATCGTCTTGCCGGCGATGAGTTGCGCCCGCAGCGACGTGAGGTAGCGGACGTTCTCGTCCTTCCACACCATCAGGGCGTCGACACCCGCCGCGACGACTTCACGTTGCGCGGCGGCGACCCGCTCCCGCCGCAGCCGCGGCATGTCGTAGCGCTCCTCCCAGTCCACCGCGAAGGGGCCCTTGGCGTGGCCGGAGGCGGGACCGGGGGACTGGGACATCGGACCGGGCGGATCGGTCGGGCCCACCGGGAGACTCACTGGCGGGCTCTGCCCCTACGAGGCCGCCTCGGCGAAGTGCGACTCCTCCATCATGGCCTGCAGCTTGAACAGCCCGAAGGCCGGCGGATCGGGCAGCGGAATCGCCACGGGACACTGCTCCAGGCGGGCGTGGGTGGTCGGGCTGCCGCGCAGGATCTGGGCGTCCCACTCGGGCCAGTCCGACGGCTGGCTGCGGGCCATGATCGGCCAGGCGTCGGCCGCGGTGTAGCCGTGCAGCAGGAGTCGCCGCTGCTGGTCGGTGTGGTTCTGGGCCGAGCCGTGCAGCAGCCGGACGTGGTGCAGCGAGATGTCGCCGGGCTGCAACTCCACCGGCACCACGTCGGCGGGGTCGAACTCGCCGGGCCGCACGCCACCCACGAAGCGCCCGTTCTGGCTGTGGTCGTAGGCGCGGCCTGCGTGAGTGCCGGGCACCACCAGCATGCAGCCGCTGGCCTCGGTGCACGGATCGATGGCGATGCCGACCTCGAGGACCGAGTCGTTGGTGTGCGGGTAGTAGCCCCAGTCGGTGTGCCACTCGCCGATCCCGCCGCCACCGGGCTGCTTGGCGTTGAGCTTGGAGTGCATCCAGCGGATGTCACCGCCGATGAGGTCCTCGGTGACGTCCAGGATCCCGGGATGCGCCAGCATCTTGGCGAACGTCTCGTGGTTGGTGTGCGGGCTCTTGATCCGGCGGATCAGCGGCGGCCCGTCCGCCAGGTGCGGGGCGTCGTCGAGTTCGATGACGTCGGAGTCCTCGGTCAGCTCGAGGGCCTGACGGGCGAAGAAATCGCAGGTGTCGCGCAACTCCGCCAACTCCGCGGCTGTGAGCGCGTCGCGCACGATCAGGTAGCCGTCGCGCTCGTAGGCATCGATCTGGGTTGCGGTCAGAGCCATGGTGCCTCCCGGTGGTGTCGTCTCCACGATAGGCCGGCGGCCACGGCTGCGGCCACGTCCCGGGTCTCCCGCGGGCAACTCCGCCCGCCGCCGGAGCCGTCAGGGCCGGATCGCCAGGACCACCCCCGTCTCGAGCGTCACAGTGGCCTCGGGAGCCGTGAAGACGTTGCTGACGCCGCGGGTGGAGCCCGCCTCCAGGGTCTCGCCTTCCAGGGCCCATGCCAGGCCCGTGGTGCGCACCCCGGTTGCGGGACCCCCGCAGGCCAGGAGGGTGACGACCCGGCCCACCTTCCCGCTGACGGTCTGCCGCCCCCGCACGACCCACAGCCGGGCCGGCCCCATGAGGGCGTCCACCCGCACCGGGGCCAGATCATCGCACGTCAGCGCCGCCACGTTGGCCAGGAAGTGATCGAGGCGCCCGCCGGAACCGCCCACGACGGTGATGCTCCCCGCACCCCTGTGATGGGCCTCGGCAAGGGCCAGAGCCAGGTCGGTGGCATCCTTGTCGACCGGGAAGCGGCACTGCTCGGCGACCGCGGCAGCCGCTGCCGGCGTGACCGAGTCGAAGTCGCCCACGATCACGTCGGGGAGCACCCCGAGGCCCCGGGCCACATCGGCACCCGAGTCGGCCGCCACGACCAACTGCGGGGGCGCCAACTCGCCGAGCAGGTCGGGATCGGGTGGCTCACCCCCGGTGACGATCCAGGCGTGCAGGCTCACGGCGGCGAGGCCGGTTCGGGGGAGCAGGCCGGCGGGCGCGCCGCGGTGGTTACGGCGCACCGACGGCGCTGGCACATGAGGCGGCTCCGGGGCACACTGTTACTGTCCACTGCGCAGGCGCTCTGAGCCAAATCGGGGGAGGGAATGAAGGCCGTACAGGTGACCGCCCCGGGCCGGTTGGCCTACACCGAGGTCGCCGAACCTGCCGACGGCGCAGCCGGTTCCGAGGCGCTGGTCCGCGTCGAGACAGTCGGCATCTGCGGCACCGACGTGAAGATACTCTCGGGCGGCATCCCGGTCAGCTACCCGCGGGTCATGGGCCACGAGATGGTCGGCGAGGTCGTCGACGGCGGCGCAACGGGGGTGCCCACCGGCCAGCGGGTCATGATCGATCCGGCCATCTCCTGCGGCTCGTGCGCGCTCTGCCGGGCGGGCCGGACGAATCTGTGCCTGCACGGCGGGCTGCTGGGACGCGACGCCGACGGGGTCTGGGCCGAACTCGCGACGGCGCCGGCGAACCGGCTGCTCCCGGTGCCAGCACACCTGGGAGCCGAGGCGGCGGCGATGGTGCAGGTGGCCGGCACGTGCGTGCACGCCCAGCGGGCCGCACCGGTCTTCCCCGGCGACACCGCCCTCGTCATCGGGCTGGGCGTGAGCGGCCTCATCTTCACCCAGTTGCTGCGGGCGGCGGGGGCAGAGGTGATCGGTGTGACCCGCTCAGCGTTCAAGCGAGAGTTGGCGACGGCGTTCGGGGCGGTGGCGACGGCCGCGCCCGGCGAGGCCGCCGCGGTGATCGCGGAGGTCACCGACGGCCAGGGCGTGGACTTGGCGGTCGAGGCCGTCGGGACCGAGGGCACGGTCACTCTCGCCATCGAGTCGGCCCGCATCGGCGGCGAGATCCTGGTGTTCGGCACGGTGACCGGCGGCGGCACCGCCGGCCTGCCCTACTACCAGCTCTACTTCAAGGAGCTGACTGTCCGGAACCCCCGCGCGGCCATCGCCGACGACTACGCCCGCGCCATCGAGCTCGCCGCCTCCGGGGTGCTCGACCTCGAGCCGATCGTCAGCGACCGGGTCGGTCTGTCCGACGTCTCCCACGCCTTCGAGCGGGTGCAGAGCCCTGACTCGCTGAAGGTGTTGATGCCCGTCGGCTGACGCCGGCGGGTGCAAGATCGGACGGAAATCCTCGACGTGTCACGCATCCGGATCGACCGGGAGGGAACCGGACCGCCACTCGTGCTGGTCCACTCGTTGCTGACCGATGCCCGCGCCTTCGACCCTGTCGCGCCGCGACTGGGCGGCCGGTTCGAACTCCACCGGGTCTGGCTACCGGGCTTCGGCGCCTCCGAGCCGCTCGCCGATCCCTCACCGACGCTGTTCGACATCTCCGAGTCCCTCGCCGAGGCTCTGGAGGCTGCCGGCCTCACCGGTCCCGAGGTGGCGGTGCTGGGCAACGGCTTCGGGAGCTTCGTGTGCGTGGCGCTCGCCGCTGCCCACGGTGACCTCTTCGGACCGCTGATCGTGGCGAACGGCGGCGCCGCCTTCTCCGAGCCGCGCCGCGCCGCCTTCACGACCATGAGCGACCTGGTCAGCGACTCGGGCATGGAGGCCGTCGTGGAGACGGCGGTGCGGCGCATCTTCACCGCCGAGTACCTCCAGGCGCATCCCGAGGCCGTGGCGGAACGGCGCGGCGTGCTCCTGGAGATCGATCCGGGCTCGTTCGCCGCCTCCTGCCGGGCGCTGCGCGACATGGACCTGCGCCCGCGGCTCGGCGCCATCGGCAACCCGACCCTGGTGATCGCAGGCGCCGCTGACGCCACCACCCCGCCGGAAATGGGCGCCGAACTGGCCGCCGGCCTGCGCGACGCCGAGTTCGTCGTACTGGAGAACTGCGGGCACTGCCCCCCGCTGGAGAGCCCCACGGCGTTCTGCGAGGCGCTGGAGGACTTCCTGGCGCGGAGGAGTGCGTCCTGATGACGGGGATGGCTCAGACAGGCCGGTATTCGATGAGCGACGAGCGGCCGGAGATCGCTGCCACCCGCACCTGGGACTCGGCTCCAGCGGCGTCCATCAGATGCATCTCCTCGTCGCCCGGGCGAAAGGGAACGGGCTGCTGCCGACCACCGTCTATGGCAATGTTGGACGCGTAGAGGTACGTCCGGTCGCTCGTGTCGAGAATCGGATTGAGGCGGCCGGCAAGGCCGGGGATGTGTCCCGTCCCCTCGGCGAAGACGATCGAGCCGCCGCCGGGCAACGGGGCCAGTTCAATGGCGAGCCCCCGCTCCGCCGGGATCCAGTGGCGCTCCACACTCGCGGCACACCCCTCGGCGGCGGCGAACACCGTCATCGGCAGGTGAACCGAGTGCAGGTCGAGGCACGCTTCGCCGGCGTCGTCGGTGCCGGCGCGCCGCCACGTATTGTTCGGGAACAGCGCCAGCACATCGGCGCCCGCGAGCGGAGCGCCGTCCCGGCGGACCGTGATGACGACGCTCGCCGGATCGGAGTCGGGCTCGGCCGCCGGCACCGTGAGGCACAGTTCCGAGCTGTCGATGAGCCGGAACTCGGGTTCCCGACCGGTGAGTTCGCGAGTGCAGCGGCGGATGAGCGGCACGCCATCACCGCGCCGCTCCATGAAGTACCGCCTGCCTTCCGATCCCTCGACGGCCCGCGCCTCCATTCGGCCGAGCACCGAGGCGAGGACCTCGTTCCGGGTCGACTGCCGCTCGCCCATGCTCTCGATCGTGAGGTTGTTCGGCAGCGAGCCAGGCGAGCAGAGCTCCAGCCGGTCCGAGAACATCGACAGCCGGATGCGGCTGCCGCGGATCGAGTAGTCGCGGTGCACCACCGCGTTCACGAGCGCCTCGAACAACGCCTGCGCGCTGTACTCGGGCAGGTCCTCGCGGGCGGGCGACTTGCGAGCGCCGACACGCATATTGCGCACGGCGAAGGCAAGCGCCCCGGTGATCTGGCGGTCTATCGGCCCAGTAATCTCCTGCGCGTCGAGCGGCCGCGAGGCTCGATCCTCACCCCGGTAACGGACGGCGGTGACGACGGCGTTGGGGAGGTATTCCTCGGGGTGTTCGGCGCAAAGAAGGACACCGGCCACGGTTGACCGGGTGGCACCGTGTTCGTCGGTCGCGAGCAGACCGAGCTTCTCCAAGGCAAGTTCGGGGTCGGCAAGACCCTCGGCGCTCAGCAACGGCCTCCAACGCTGCTCGTCTAGGGTGGCGAACCCCGTCCCGACGACGGTCTGCCGGTCGAAACCGCCGAATCGGGCCTGGCCGCGCCGCTGCGCCAGCCGCATCCGCTCGTCGGGTGTCATCGGCTGCTTCGAACTCCCGGCTCTGATGTAGCTGCCACCGGGGCTGTCGTGCTGGGCGTGTCCTTCGGGGACCGCGACAGCCAGCAGGAAGCGTCCGTCCAACTCCCAGCGGTGCGTCTCGGTGCGGATGGTCGGCTTGATAGCGTCCCTCGTGATCTCTCCTATGAGGCGTTCCACCGCGTCAAGCTGATCGCGGGTCATCCCCTGCACCTCGCCGTCGTCGGTGACACCGAGCAGCACCACGCCGCCGCTTGCGTTCGCGAAGGCGGCGATCTCGTCGGCCCAGTCGTCGCGCTGACGGCGGACAGGCCGGCTGCCTCGGAACTCGACCTGCTTGAACTCCCAGCCGCTGTCCTCGCCCAGCCGCAGCCGGCTCCGGATGTCGTCATCTGTGTAGGACATCGTCATCGCTATCACGCCCCTCGTGGCAACGCTAGCTGCGGTGTCGGGGCCGGTCGTCCTCCCGGGGCGACTGGCCTAGTCGCCCCGGGAGAGAGCCGCCCGCTCCTCAGGGGGCTCGCTGCCGGCCCGTTGAGCCGCTCCCCGACCTCGAGCCCGGAGACGGGCCGCCAGCAAGGGTGTCGGGGTGGACCGTACTGGACTTGAACCAGTGACCTCTCGCGTGTGAAGCGAGCGCTCTACCAGTCTGAGCTAACGGTCCGGGAGATGCAGGATTCTACGGCCGTGCACCCGCACGGGCCACCCCGTAGTGGTGATCCACGATCTCGGGGTAGCTGCGGGAGAAGTAGTTCCAGAGCTGCTCGCCGTAGGTGGCCGGCCGGTAGTCGCTGGCCATGTCCCCGACGCCGGCCTGCAGTTCCTCCCTGCGGGCCATGAAGCCGGCGTTGGCATGGTGGGCGCTGGCGGCCACCGCCTCGGCGAAGCGGGCATCCAGCGGGAGCGGATCCAGGGACGCCTCCAGCGACGGGCCGTAGAAGTGGCCGCTGGCATAGCGCTCAGCCGTCGAGATCACCCGGTGGGGGGTGGCCACGAGGTAGTTGCCGGTCATGGCCTGCAGGCTCTCGCCGAGGTTGACCACCAGCGAGCCCCCCACGAGCGGCACGTCGATCCACTGCCCGGCCGGGTTCTGCACCTGCAGCCCGGACGTGCCGCCGGTCGACAGGATCGTGAGGAACCCGGTGTCGTGGTGGGCGTTGACCCCGGCCGCACCCGGCGGCGTGGCCGGGTAGTGGATGAACTTCGTGAGCGACATGGGCTCGTCGCCGATGAACCGGTGGAGATGGTCCGGCGGCAGCCCTAGGCCGCTCCAGAGAGCTCCCAGCAGCCGCGCGGCGACCCCGCCGAGGGCCGCGGACCAGCGGTTGCTGAGGGCCTCGTGGCCGGCGAGCACATCGGCGGGGAGCCACTGGTTGGGCCCCAGCAGCCGCAGGTAGTCGGGCGCCACGTCTCGGCTGCGGGCCGGCCATTCGGACCAGCAGTCGATCTGCTCGCGGATGTCGGGGCGGTTGTTGGTGTATTCCGTCCCGACCGGCTCCCAGCCCCTGAAGTGGCGCGACGCCCGCTTGTCGATCAGCCGCTTGGCGTGTTCGGGGAGGCTGAAGAAGCGGCGCATCATCTCGAAGACGGCACCGTGCAGCTCCTCGTCGACACCGTGGTTGACGACGAGGACGAAGCCGACCTGATGGCAGGCCGTCGTCAGTTCTTCGGCGAGCGCGCGCGGCGGAGCGCCGGTGGCGAGGGGCGCCACGTCGATTACGGGGATGCTCTCGAACGCCGCCGCGGCCATCACACGAGTCTAGGGATCAGGAGGGTCGGGCGTCCCCGGATTCCTCCATGAGCGCCAGCGCCAGGCGTTCCAGGCCGGCCACGCGGCTGGCCTTGACGAGCACCGCATCGCCCCGGCTCAGCGGCCCGAGCGCCGCGAGTGCCTCCGCAGCATCGGCCAAAGGCGGCGTACCGTAGGCCGCCTCGTTCACCGCCAGGAGTTCGATGCCCAGCGCGGCGGCCAGGTCGGCGACCCCGGCATGCTCGGCTGCGTGGCGCTCGCCCAGTTCGGCCATCACACCGAGGACGGCCACGCGCCGACGCGCCGGCGCGGCCGCCAGGGAGTGGAGCGCCGCGGCCACGGACGCGGGATTGGCGTTGTAGGCGTCGTTGATGATCAGCGCGCCGGTCGCGCTCGTGCCGACCGCCATCCGCCACGGGGACAGTTCGGCCCGCCCCAGACCAGCCGCCACGGCCTCGATGCTGACCCCCAGGACCAGGGCCGCCGCCGCCGCCCCCAGGGCGTTGTGCGCGTTGTGCAGACCGGCGGCGCGCAGCCGCACCGGCGCCCGGCCCCACGGCGTCACCATCACGAAGGAGGGCCGGAGCGCGCCGTCGAGGGTCGAATCGGCGGCCCGCACGTCGCCGGCACCGAACCCGTAGCCGACGACCCGCGCCCCGGTCCGGGCCGACATGGCCGCCACCCGGTGGTCGTCGGCGTTGAGAACGGCGGTGCCCGTCGCCGGGAGGGCGGCCACCAGGTCGGACTTCTCACAGGCGACCGCCTCGAGGGTGCCGAACGCCTCGGTGTGGGCGGCGCTCACAGCGGTCACCACCGCCACGTCGGGCCGGGCGAGCGCCGCCAGGTCTGCGATCTCGCCGGGCGCGTTGGTGCCGATCTCGGCGATCAGCGCCCGCTCGGTGCCCGTGGCGCCCAGCAGCGTGAGAGGCACGCCGATGCTGTTGTTGAACGAGGCCGGGCTGGCGTACACGGTGCCCGCCACACCGAGCGCCGCCGCCAGCAGATCCTTCGTGGACGTCTTGCCGACCGAGCCGGTGATGCCCACAACCGTCCCGGCGAAGCGATCCCGGGCCGCGGCGCCGAGCTGCCCCAGCGCCACCTCGGTGTCGGCAACCGCCACCAGCGGCGCGGCGACGGTCCCCAGCCCGTCCAGGCGGTCCCGGCGCGCCAGGCAGGCGGTCGCGCCCGCCGTCACGGCGTCACCGATGAAGTCGTGACCGTCACGCTCAGCAACGAGCGGCACGAAAAGCTCCCCCGCTCGCAGAGTCCGGGAATCCACCGAGACCCCGTCAA
>JAPOVS010000048.1 GCA_026708055.1 bacterium
TGACGGTCAGGACCTGGTTAATGGCGTAGGTGCCGCTGGTGAAGGTCATGGTGGCCGGCGAGACCGTGGCCGCGCCCGTGTCGCTGGAGGTGAAGCTGACGGTGGCCCCGCCGCCCGTGCCCGGACTGGTGCTCAGCTTCACGTTGTACGTCTTGCTCGAGCCCTCCGTGAGCGTGGCCTCGATGGGGAAGGACCGGAGCTCCGTCGTGCCGTCCTGCACCACCACCCGGTCCGTCGGCAGAATGGTGATGGTCTTGGACGCGCAGTCGGGGTCGTCGGACGCGCACTCCCGGACCCGCACGCCCTCAACCATGTCCCGCGCGGCGACGGTGTCGTCGGAGGAGTAGGCGCCGATCAACTTCACCGTGATCACGCGATGCTCTTCAGTCTTGGCGGCGATGCGCAACAGGACGCCTCGCACCTGGTCCATCTGAGCGGCCTCGTCGTTGCCGATCACGGTGATGGAGGTCACGGCGGTGCCATAGGCATCGACGATGGTGGGGGTCTCGATCCGGCCCGATCCGGCCGAGCCGTGGACTCCGATGGCATAGTCGGCGCCGTGTTCGGCGCCGCTGACTTCCACCACCAACCCCAGGGTCTCATCGGCGCCCAGCGCATCGCTGAAGTTGATCTCGATGTCGGCGTGTTCGTCCTTGTCGATCACCGGGTTGTTGGCGGCGATGTCGCCGATCTCCACCGTGAACCCCTCGTTGCGCCCGGCGTCGTCGTCGGTGATGAAGACGCGCGCGGGCTGCACGATGGCCTGGTGGAAGAGGCTTGCCGTGTCGGCCGTCCCATCGGCCTTGGCGATGCTGGTCCAGTGCCGAACGCGGAGGTCCTGCTCGCTGTGCTTGTCGTTGTCGTTGAGCGCATAGAGCCTGATCCACTGGGGCCGGTTCCAGTTGCTGTTGGTGAAGGTGCGCGTCACGGTGTGCTGCGGGCCGAACCTGGGGTGTTGCAGCGCCAACGCCTCACGGTCATCCTTCGGCAGCGTGGCGGTCAGCGTGACCACCTTGCCCGCGCCCGGCGCTTGTTTCAGATTGACGCTGTACCGCTTGACATCCCTCTCCTTCACCAGGGTGGAGACCGTCGTCACGGTGATCAGGTCCGCCGGCGTCGCGTCATCGTCCAGGATGGTCCCGGGCAGCGCGACGGTCCCCAGGCCGGAGTACGCCCCGCTGGATTGGGTGATGGTGTGTACGAGCGACACCGTCTCATGGCTCATGTCAGCGTCAGTGTCATCAATGGCGTGGAGGGTCACCGTCCGCCAGGTGTTCCAGCGCTGCGCCTCCGGCGCCGACGAGGTGCGGAACGTCTGCGCGCGCGGCGGCGTCGACCAGGTGCGCACGTCGCCCGCGGTGTTGGCGACTGTCACGGTCACAGGATTGGCCCCTGGGTCGGTCTTGAGGCGGTAGCGGTAGCTGATGGCGCCGTTCTCGAACACGGTGAAGCTGTCCGTGTCGAACTCGATGCCGGGGGTGGGCGGCGCCTCCGTGCTCACCGTGAGCACCGGCGAGATGGCGTAGAAGGGGTCCGAAGTATTGGGGCCCCGTGAGTTGTTGTTGTGGTTCAGGGGCGAGGTATCGGAGTGGCGGGCGTAGAAGAAGCCTCCGCTGTTGCCTAGGTGTCTGCCCGTAGAGGCAACGCCGTTGTTCTGGCATCCGGTGTACGCGTTATAGGACCCGGCAGCCGTGCCGTCCTCACGCCGGTCGTCGTCCGCCCGGGTGCCGTCCCAGGAGCCGTCGTAGAAGTCGAAGTAGTTGTCCGCCACCTTGGTGTTGTCCAGCCAGTAGACGGGGATGCCGGCGGAGGAGTCGGTGGTGGAGCCGTCCGCGTAGGCGTTGCTGGCCCACATACCGGTGTTCTCCCGCGCCGGGACGGCCGAAGTACACCCGACCACCTTGACCAACCCGGCGTAGGGCTTGAGCGAGCTCTGGCCGGTGCTCGCCGCCACGCCCTGCACGAAGTCGTTGTACACCCCGATGTCCGTCGGGCGCCCGTCGCGGGTCTGCGAGGTGACGAACAGCAGACGGAACTTCTCGCCGCCGCTCACAGCCTCGGGCTTCAGCGGCCAGTTCTGCGGCACGACGAGGTCGCCCGTCTCGTCGTCGATGATGCTGAAGACGAGGGGCGACCCGGAGAGCGCTCCCAAGCCGGCGGTTCCCACCAACATCTGAGGGGCGATGCCGCCCGTGCCGAAGGTGACCCTGACCGCCGGCTGCGACCGGTCGCCGTTGTCCACCGGTGTGAAGCGCAGCGTGGCGCGCGAGCCGCCCGCGCTGAAGTTTATTCCATATTCCTCCGGATCCGTTGCCAGGGCACCGGGTGCCAAGGTGACACCCGTCTGCGTTTCCGGGTGAAGCGCGATCGTGTAGTCCTGCTCGCGCGCCGCGCCCTCCAGCACGAGGGGGACCAAGACGATCTCGTTGCCCCTCAGGGCGCGGCCCAGCGTGACGGTGATGTCCTTGTAGCCCGCCGCGCCGGCGCCGCCCTCGGTCACGTCGCCCGTGGCGCTGGCCAAGGTCACCGTCGGCGGCGCGTTCGGGTCGGTGACGGTGAAGACGGGGCTGAGGGCGTAGATGCGGTGCGCGGTGCCGGGGGCGACGTTGAAGCCGCTGTCGAGGGGTTTGCGGTTGGCGCCGGCCTGGAGGCTGCCCATGCGGACGCCGGTGGCGTGGCCCAAGGGGTTGGAGGGGTGGGCGGTGCCGTCGTCGCCGCTGCCGGTGAAGTAGTCGCCGGCGGCGGTGGGCCAGCCTACTTCGGTCTGGGGGGAGACGTTGTCGGGATTGTCCCAGGTGCCGTCGTAGAGGTCGGCGTAGTCGTCGGCGATTTTCTGGCTGCCGGACAGCGTGGGGTTCAGCCAGTAGATCTCCTCGCCGGCGCCGTCGCTGGAGGTGTTGGTGTCGGTGTTGTCGCGGGCGTCGACGGCGGCGGTGCTGGCGAGCGCCCGGACGAGTCCCGCGTAGGGAATGAACGAGGTGTGGCCTTTGCGGGCGGCGACGCTCTGCACGAACCGGTTGTAGTCCTCGATGTCCGTCGAGGTCGCCGCGGTGTGCTCCGAGGTGACGAACGCCAGCCGGAAGCTCTCGCCGGCGCTGAGGCCGGGCGGCTTCAGCGGCCAGTTCGGGGGCACCGGGACGGGGCCGGTCTCGTCGTCGCTGATGTTGAAGATGAGCGGTTCGCCGGCGGGGCGCCCGGCGGCGATGCCGTCGCTGAGGTTACTGGCCATCACGGGGTTGTTCTGGCGGAACCCGATGTAGACGGTGGGCTCGTCGCGGTCGGTGTTCTGGAGCGCCGTGAAGCGCAGCACCGCAGTCCGGTCGCCGGCGATGAAGTTCAGCAGCACCCGGTAGCGGCTGGGTATGGGATGGTCGGAGGCGCCGAAGTTGACACCGGAGTCGGAGTTGCCGCTGTCGATGGCGAGCGTGTAGTCGGTGCTGAGGACGGCGCCGTGAACCACGAGGCGCGCCGTCACGGTCTCGCTGCCGGTGAGTGCGCGGCTGAGGCTGACGGTGATGTCCTTGGTGCCGCCCTCGGCCACGTCGCCGGGCGTCGCCGTCATCGACACCGACACCGGCACCGTCTCGATGATGGTGACGGTGGCCTCGGTGGGTGCGACCAGTCTGGCGTGGGCGACCGAGTCGGCGACGAAGCGAACTTTGAAGTTCTCGTTGCTCTCGGAGGCGGAGTCGGTGACGATGTCGATGCTTATGTCGCGGGCGGTGCGTTCCGCGCCGAATATGCCAGTGTCGGCGGCGGAGCGGTAGTCGGCGGGTGCGGTGGCTGTGCCGTCGGCGGTCTCCCAGCGCACCGAGGCCGGCACCAGGGTGTCGCCCTCCTTGGTGATGGTGACCGTCGCCCTCCCGTCGGCCTCGGCCGCGGAGTAGGCGGCGGTGCCGAACTTCAGGGTCGGCAGGTCCGCGTCGTCGGTGATGGTCCCGGTGGCGCTGCCGTCGGTGGTGCTGACCGCCGGGGGGTCGCTGCCGCCGGTGGGCGTTCCCAGGGTGACGGTGAAGTAGTGGTCGCTCTCGTAGGTGTCGTCTTGGGTGGTGGGGACGCTGATCGTGCCGGTGGTGCTGCCGGCGGCGATGGTGACGCTGCCGGCGGTGTTGGTGTAGTCGGCGCTGGTGGCGATGTTGTACGGCTGATCGCCGGCGGCGCCGCGCCCGTCGCTGAGGGTGTAGGGGACGGCGATGTCGGCCGTCTCCGTCCCGGCCATTTTCACGGTGAAGGCCACCGGGGATCCCTCGGCCGCGCCGGCCGGCGCCACGCTCACGCCGGCCTCGACGGTGAAGACGCCCGACAGGGCGAACATGGGCCGCTCGGGCAGGACGGCCGTCTCGTCGGGCACGCCGTTGACCAGCGGCACCCGGCCGGCCTCGCCCAGACAGGGCGGCGTGCCGTCGGTGCTGCCGTCGGCGGCCTCGGTTGGCCCCAGCGGGGTCTTGGTGTTGTCGCCGGAGACGTTCAGGTAGCCGAGGCGGGTCTTGTCGGCGCCCATGAGCAGGTAGGGGTCGTGGTTGGGAATGGTGCATCTGCGGCCCGCGCCGCCGGTGGAGTCGCTGCCGGTCCAGTAGCCCGCGCTGTGTACGGTGTGGGCCGTGCCGTCGGCGTGGGTGGGGTTCGCCTCGTTGTCCCAGCTCCCGTCTCTGAAGTCGGCGTTGTCGTCGGCCGCTTTGGCGCCCTTCACCCAGTAGACGGGCGCCCCGCCGCCGCCGGCGAACCCGGCGTGCGCGCTCGCCGCGCCGCCGTTGCGTGTGGTGATCGCCGCGGCGTCGCCGGCGCGCGTGCCCGTCGAGGCGACCGCCTTGAAGTGCCCGCCGTAGCGGCGCAGCCCCGCCGCCCCGCCGAGGTCGTGCAGGTCGGCGCGCACGAAATCGTCGTAGTACTGGATCTCGAGCTCCTCGGCGGTCGTGATCCCGTCCGAAACCACCGCTGTGACTCTCTGTCCGGTGCGTCGTTTGGTGCGTTCCTTTGTGGCGTACAGCAGCCGGAAGGTGTCGCCGGGGCCCAGGCCGCTGGGGACGAACGCCCAGTCGGCGGGCACCACAGCGCTGTCGTCGTCGGCGATCCCGAACCAGCGCGCGGCGCCGGTCTGCCAGGCGCGCACCCCGCCGCCCAGGTTGTTGTCCACCGGCAGGAACCGCGCCGTCACGCCCTCAGCGACGGTGAGGTCGCCCAGCAGGCGCACCGAGAAGCTCTCGTCGGCCACCTCGCCGTCGTCGAAGCCCGACCGGGCCTGCATCCGGATCACAGCGGTCTGCGCGCCGGCGCCCCGGAAGGCCACGACGCGGTAGCCGGTGGAGTAGTCAGTGCGGACGTCGGGATGCTCCAAGGTCACGCCGGTGCCCGAAGCGGCCATGGTGATGTCGTTGTGTATCGGCGGGTACGACAGGTTGGCGCCGGTGCGGACGCCCCCCTGCAGGTTCGGCACCACCGACCCGTTGAGGTCGGCGGTCAGGCGCAGCGGAACGCGCACGTACTCGCCGACCGTCAGCGGGCGGCCCAGGCTGACCGTCAGGGTGTCCGCCGCCGAGGCGCCCTCCACCATGACCTGCGACCTGTTGTCGCGGTCGGCGCCGCCGCCGGAGAGGGTCACCGTCGTGGGGTCGTCGTCGGTCACCGTCACCGTCAACGCCTGCGGGTCCAGGCCGCTGTAGCTGCTGTCGCTGGAGGCGAAGGCGTGGCTGATGGCCAGCACGCGGTCGATCTCGTCGGTGCTGTTGTTGACGTGGCAGTCGAAGACCACCTGCTGGGGCTGGTTCCAGGTGCCGGGCTCGAACGTGAAAGTCGACGTGCCGTTGGGCGGCAGGTCGCTGCTGGACACCGTCACCGTCACGGCGCTGGACGGCTGGGAGCCGAGGCGCAGCCCGTAGCGGTACGTGGCCGAGGAGCCGCAGCCGCTCTCGGGGACGCGCCGGCTCTCGGGCAGGTTCCCGCTGCCGGCCGTGAACGTGAAGACCACGCCCGGGTCGTCGTCGGTGAGGTCGACGGTGTAGCGGCTGGAGGGGTGGGTGCCGTCGCTGCGCGGCGGGCAACCCTCCCCCGAGCAGGCGCCTCCGTCCAGAGCGGCCGTGAAATGCCGCTGGGCGCGCGGGTCGGAGCTCTCGGCGGTGGATACCTCCAGCCGCTCGCTGATGTTGTCGTCGTCGGCCAGGGCCGTCACGACCAAGGTGGCCTCGGCGGCGGAGGGGCCGGCGAACGTGACGCTCGCGCCGCTGGAGGCGAGCGTCACGCCCATCGGCGAGCCGTCCAGCGCCACGCTGAAATCGCCCGAGGCCGCGCCGCTGTAGAACAGCGGGACCGTCAGGCTCTCATCGGCCGCGAGCGCCCGCCCCAGCTGCACCCGGAACTCAGCGGTGTCCGTTGTGCCCTCGACCGCGGTGTCGTCCGGCGTCGCCGCCGCCAGCAACTCCACGGTGGTCGGGTCGTCGTCGTCGGTGATCGTGAACGGCAGATCGGGGACGACGATGCTCGTGACCTCCGTCGCCGCCGTATTCGGGTCGTCGTCGGTGTAGGCGGAGTCGTACTGGAACACCTTGAAGTTGACCGTCCCGGAGATCGACCCGCCGGGACTGTCGGCGAGGTTGTTGATCGCTTTGACTCTGATGGGAAGGGTGAGGTCGCCGCCGGAATACGTCGTGCGGAAGATGAGTGCCTCGCGGTAGCCGGTGCGGGAGAACGCCTCGTGCTTCGACGCCGTGCCGATGACCTCGGCGATGTTCCGCGGGAGCCGGTCGTTGCCCTCCGGCTCGGTCTGAGCGACCCGGCCGACGACGACCACATCGGTGCTCGGCGCGGCGTCGAGGGTGAGGGTCACGGTGTCCCAGGTGTCGCGATGGTCGCGGTTGCGGGTCTCCTCCATCATCGTGGTCGAACCCTCGGACACGGAAATCGTGGCGCCGGTCCCGGTGAGGGTGGTGTCGGCGCCATGAGGCTTGATGGTCATCCGCCAGTCGCCCAGCACCGTGCCGCCCGCGCAGTTCGACGTGGTACACAACTTCAGGCCGAACACCTCGTCGTGGGTGTCGCCGTCGCGGCCCGCCCCCCACTCGAACGTCAGAGTGCCGTCGCGGGCAGGGACCACCTCGTACACGTTGTTCCAAGTCACGTTCATGATGGCGAGGCTCGTGCTGCGGCTAGAGCCACTGGCCCTCCGCTTCACCGTCATGTAGAAGTCGCCGCCCTGCGCGGTGGCATCGGGATTGCCGCTTATCGTGACCGTCTCCGCCCGCAGCCAGTAGCGGTGCCCGTCGGGGATGCCCGAGATCAGGACCTGGCGGATCTGGCCCTGGATGATCTCGGTGCGGTGCAGCGTCGCCGGGTAGGAGGCCGCCGTCTGCGCCGCTGCCGGCGCCGACGCCGCCACCACCGGCAACAACGCGCCCAGCAGCAACAACGACAGCGACACAGCCAGGCACACCGGCCGCCGACGGCCGCCGCCGCGCCCGAGGCGGCCCGCGAGGCGCCGGCTGATCCCGCCCACGAACCTACCCGTCACCACG
>JAPOVS010000049.1 GCA_026708055.1 bacterium
CGCGCTGAGCTGCGAGCCCAGATTGGGGTACACCACCTCGGCCGCCGAGTACCCGACACCTGGATCCGGGGCCGTCGACCCGCCCGGATCCAGCGGCGAGTCAGGCAGCAGGCCGTCGGTTGCATCGTCACCGGCGTCCGGCGTCTGTGAAAGATCGTTCCCAGGGGTCTGCGCTGCGACCGGCGTCACCGTTGCCAGCAGGGTCAACGACACCGCTGCCGCGAGCACCGACCAGAATAGACGGCGGGGCTTTCGGAGAGTCAAGGCAGCCTGCACAGGATCAAGGTAGCAGGGGGGTGTGTTCTACAACTCTGCGATGCACGGTGAAATCTTAGCTTCTGTCCCCCCCCCCCCCCACAACCCCACCACTTAAAGGGACGCCCCCGACGGTATGCTGGCACGCATGGCCGCCGCCGCAGAAGCAGCCGCCTCTTCCGCAGAACCGGAGCCGCCTGGCTTGCCGAAACAGCAAGGCCCCCTCGATGGCGTCCCGGCCGCGCAGCGGCGCATCCTCGCAATGCTCCGCACACGGGCCGCAGGGGCCACCCCCGCCCTCATCGCCGCCGAAACCGGCCTGTCGCTCCCGCATGTGCGCCGCAGCCTGCGAGCCCTGCGGACCGCCAGGCTCGCCTCCGACTCCGCCACGACAGTCATGTGGGGATACCGGCCGCAGCGGATCGTCCTGTGGCGCATCGCCGCCACCGAGCGCGCCGTCGCCGCCCGCCCGCAGATGGGATGGGCTCCGCCGCCCCCCGAGAAACCCCCGACAACCGTCCCCGCAGAGTTCTGGTGGCTGTTCTGGTCCGGGACGTGCGCCTCTGAGCTGCGCATCCCCGAAGACGCCCTCCACATAGCCGACACCCTCATCGGCGGCCCCGATCCCGCCGGGCGCGCCTGGGCGCTCGAAACCCTCCCCCTCGACGCGCTCCGCGAGCTGCGCTCCATGACCGGCTACGACACCGGGTCCGCCGCCCGCCGCCTCGACTCCGCCCTCGCCCACCGCGAACGCGCACACAGCCCCGCCGCCGACCGCCGAGAGCACCCCAGCGGCAGATGAGCCCGGCAGGCGACAGCGGGAACAGGCCCGCAGCGGACCCGCTCGCCCAATATCGGCGGGTGCTCTCAGACGAGGTAAGAGCCGCATGGCCGATACTCGCCGGCGCCGTCGCCGACATCGACGGATACCTCGCCGGTGGAACAGCGCTCGCCACCCACCTGCGCCACCGCCGCTCATACGACCTCGACTACATGGCCCACCAGCCGTTCTCAGGACAGGATCTGTTCGACCGGATCGCCGCCACAGCCCGCCACGCCGTCTGCTCCCGAGCCGAACCCGACCGAATGTTCGCCTCCGTCGAGGGCGCCGCCGTCGAAGTGTTCGCCCCGCCCCGACGCGGCGAGCACCCCGGCCACGTGCGCCGCCTCGCCCCACCCTCCCGGCTCGCGGGAATGCGGATCGCCTCCCTCGCCGACCTCCTCGCCATGAAGATCGACGTCATCATGTACCGACCGAAACTACGCGACTTCATGGACCTCGCCGCAATCGACAACCACGGCCAGTTCACCCTCGAAGACGGCCTCGCACTGCACATGCAGCGATACGGCACACAACCCCACAGCACGTTCCTAGATCGGATCGTCGACCGGATCGAAACCCCGGGGCCGCTGCCCGCCGACCCCGAGTTCGCCGCCCACGCGCCGAGAGCACTCGACCACCTCGCCGCACGCGTCCCGCAGCTGCGCTCCCACATCGCCCGAACCCGCCGAGGCACCCGCGGCAGCGGCGAACCTGCCCCCCGCAGCGGGCCGGCCGGGACGCTGGCCCCGCCCCCCGCCACGCGGCCCGAATGCGGCCGCCGGACCGCCGCCGGGCGCTGCCGCAATCCGCAGCCCCCTCCCGGCGGGAAATGCGCCGCAGGCCACGAGCGACCGCGAACTTCTTAGCAGCGAACCTGCCAGTGCTCTGCCAGCAGCCGTCGAGGCCAAGCTCGGCGGCGACGAGCAGATCGACAGCGCGGCCCGGTCGCTGCTGGCGATCAGCAAAAAGGTGGACGAGCGCCGGATGGGCACGCCCTCGGCGCTGAGGTGCCGAACACCCCGCCGAGCGCATAGATCTCCTGCTTCGCCAGGTACACGAGTGGCCCGAGGCCGCGCAGCTGCCGATTGACGTTGTTGGTCGACAGCAGCGACTCCTTCGAGACGGTGAACGTGACCGTGCCGTGGGACGGGGCACTCGGATTTCGGTGTAACCGGGCGTGATGGTTTTCTGACAGATCCGGACAGGAGAATAAACAATAAGTAGTGATAAAGTGATAGCGAGTGATAAAGTGATAGCGAGTGAAAAAATGATAAGAAGTGATACCGCGTCGAGACGAAGGAGTTGACTTGGCCTCTGACAACCCGTTCCTGCCGACCTTTGGAACATCGCCTCCAGTACTGGCCGGACGAGATGACGTGGTGGCGAGATTCATTCGGGCATTCGAGCGAGGCCCGGTCCACCCCGACTACACCATGTTGATCACCGGCGTGCGGGGCGTTGGAAAGACCGTGCTGTTGAACGAGGCCGAGAACGCGGCCTTGGGACTCGGATGGCGGGTGATCTCAGTGTCGGCATCGGTCCCCGGCCTATCCCGACAAGTCACCAACGCCGCCTTGGAGCATCTGCGAGAATCCGAAGCCGGGAAGGCGCCGAGGCGCATCTCGTCGGTGAGCGTGCTGGGAGTCGGCGTGGCGTGGACAGAACAGCCAGCCACCGAAGCCGGGACCGTCGTGGATCTGCGCTCGGCGCTCACCTCGCTGGCCGAGCATCTGGCCGACGGCAACACCGGGCTCCTGCTCACCGTGGACGAATTGCAAGCCGTCGAGCGGGAGCAGGCCACCGAGTTGGCAGCAGCGGTGCAGCACATAGCACGCCGGGAATTGCTGCCCCTGGCCTTTGTCGGAGCCGCCCTGCCCGAGATCGACGAGACGCTGCTGGCCGATCGGGGGATGACCTTCTTCCAACGCTGCGCCCGAGCCCGGCTGCACCCCCTCCAACGAGGCGACACCCAAACCGCGCTGCGAACGCCGATAGCGCGCGCAGGCGGGCGCATCGACGGCGACGCCCTCGAGATCGCCGTCAACGCGTCGGGCGGGCACCCGTTCACCATCCAGCTGCTGGGCTACCACAGCTGGGAGATGGCGATGCCAGACCACCACATAACGTTCAAGCACGCCCGAGCCGGCATCGTCGAATCCGAGCAGGCAGTGCTCGATCAGATCGTCAAGCCCATCTGGAGCGGCCTATCGCCCATCGACCGCTCATTCCTGCAAGCCATGGCAATAGACGACACCGACTCGGAGGTCAACACGATCGCAACCAGAATCAGACGCTCCCCCAACTACGCCCAAACCTACCGGCGACGCCTCATCGACGCCGGCGCCATCGAACCCGCCGGCCGCGGCAAAATCCGCTTCACCCACCAATCCCTGCGCCCCTGGCTCCGCTCCCAACAGTGAGTCGGCTCCACCCTTTTCGCTCACGCCGGGCTGGCCGATAACCAGCCCAGATCACAACCCATGCCGACCCAACGGTGGCAGCGCCGGATGGGGGTGGGTCAGTCGTTGTCTTTGATGGTGATGGTGGCGGTGCCACGAGCGATGGCCGCGCCGACCGCGTCCGACAGCACCACCTCGAATGTCTCGTCGCCCTCAACAGCGCTGTCGTCGACGATCGGTATGTACAGGTAGGTGTAGAGCAGTCGCGAACCCGCGGTGAAGGTGAGGCGCCGTTCACGGCGGTCGGCGAGGTAGCCGCGGTAGTCGGCGCCGTTTTCGGCGGTGCCGTCGCGGGTGGTGATTCGCACCGTCACGGTCTGCTCGGGGGACTCGCTGAGGTACACCAGGAGTCTCAGGTTGCGGCCGTTCTCGCTCACCTGCATGTCGCGCACCGACAGGCTCGGCCCTGCCGGCAGAGGGGGCGGGGGCGGCGGGGGCCGGTCGTCGTTGGCGATGGGGATATCAATAGGCCCGCCTGCTGCCGCGATGCCGCCGGAGAGGCCCTGACCTGTGGGGGCGCGTGCGCCTGAGCCGAACGCGACCCGCACGGTGCGCTCGTCGGTGTCGCCGTTGGGTGCCGCGGTCAGAACCAGCGTCGCCTGCTGGGCGCCTGCTGCGAACGCCACCGCGGGGTTCTGGGCGCTGTGGGGATCGGCGGTGAGCAGCGTGACGTGCTCGTTGACGCCGTCGCCCTGCTTGAGCGCGAGCGTGAAGTGGGTGCCGACGGTGGCGCCCGACACCGCCAGCGGAGCGGTCGCCGTCTCGCCTGACGCGAGCGTCCGGCCCAGGGTCACGGTGATCTCGCGGCTGCCGCCGTCCTCGGCAACCGACCCGCTGCCGAGCGCCGCCAACGTCGCCGATGTGGTGTCGTCATCGGTGACGGCCACCGTTGCAGTGCCCTGTGACGAGGAGACGGTGTAGCCGCTGCCTGTGCTCACCGTCACGGTGACCGAGCCGTCGGGCTCGTCGGTGCTGTCGTCGGCGGTGGCTGCGGAGTAGGTCTTGCTGCCGCCGGTGGGGATGACGACGGTCTTGGTGCCGGTCGAGGCGCCGAAGTCGCCGGTCTGGGCGACGGCCACCGTCACGGTGAGGGCAGATGCGGGCGCGGGGGCGGCGGTGACGGTGAAGCTCGCCGGGGTGCCCTCGGTGATCCCGCTGCCCGCGGTCACGCTGATCTCCGGCGTCGCAGGAGGCGGGGGTGGGGGCGGAGGCGGCGGAGGAGGCGGAGGGGGCGGAGGCGGAGGCGGCGGGGGCGGGGTTGCGGTGTCGTCGTCGGCGACGGCGACGGTGGCTGTGCCCTGCGTGGCCGACACGGTGTAGCCGCTGCCCGGGTTCAAGGTGGCGGTGATTGTGCCGTCGGCTTCTGCGGTGCTGTCGCCGGCGGTGGCGACGGTGTGGCTGACGCTGCCCGTGGTGGGGATGACCACGGCGCGGGCGCCGACCGCGGCACCGAAGTCGCCGGTCCGGGTGACGGTGACGACCACCGCCAGCGGCGCTGCGGGAGCGGGGGCGGCGGTGACGGTGAACGATGCCGGGCTCCCCTCGGTGACGCCCGCCCCGGCGGTGACGCTGATCTGCGGGACCGCGGTCTTCGGCGTGCCGGGGGTTCCGGCCTTGCCGCGGCAGGCTTCGAGGCGGTCGAGCTCGGCGTAGATGCTCTGCCAGAGCGCGTTGGGGCCGTCGCCCTGCCAGTTCGGCGTCTGGCGGTCCGCCCGGGCCTTGAGGTCGGCGACGGTGTAGTCGTCGGTGCCTGCCATGGTGTCGTGGGCGCGGGTGAACGTGTCGACCAGGTCGGGGCGGGCCCCGCCCCACGGATCGGTGGTCTTGGCCTTGACCTCGGCCAGCAGGGCTGTGTCGGCGGTCTTGCACACCTTCGCCGGCGTCTCCGGCGGGTCGTCGTCATCGGCGACCACCAGCGTCGCCGCGGGCCGGCTCGGCGACACCGCATAGCCGCTGCCGCGGTTCAGCGACAGCGTGATCGAGCCGTCGGGCTCATCCGCGCCGTCGTCGGCCGTCGCGACCGCGTGCGCGACCGAGCCGCTGGTGGGGATCGTGATCGTCTTGGCGCCGGTCGCCGCGCCGAACTCGCCGCTTTCGATCACCGTCACGCTCACCGCGAGCGGGGCTGTGGGCGCGGGGCTGGCGCTCACGGTGAACGTCGCTGTGCCGCCCTCGGTGACGCCAGCGCCGACGCTGACGCTGACCTCCGGCGTCGCCGCGGGGGTGGGCGGTGGGCCGTCGTCATCTGAGACTGCGACCGTTGCGGCGCCCTGGGTGCCGGACACGGTGTAGCCGCTTGCTGCGTTCACGGTGAGGGTGACCGAGCCGTGCGGCTCGTCGGCGCTGTCGTCGACGGTGGCCACGGTGTGGCTGACAGTGCCGCTGATGGGGACGGTGACGGTCTTCGTGCCGGTCGTGCCCGATGCCGCGTAGTCGCCCCTCTGGGTGACGCTCACGCTGACCGCGAGCGGGGCGGCGGGCGCGGGGCTGGCGGTGACGGTGAAGCCCGCTGTGCCGCCCTCGGTGATGTTCGCTGTTGTCGCGGTGACGCTGACCTCGGGCTTCGCCGACGGCTGCTGGGACTGGGTGCCCTCGGTGGTGACGGAGACGGTCTGGCTGGACTTGGCCGCGACCGCGCTGCCCTGCTTGATGACCATGACCCGGATCTGGTAGGCCGTGCCGGCGGTGAGGCCGGTGATGACATGCGAGGTGCCGCTGCGGCGCAGTGCCTGCGGCTGCGTTTGGCCGCCGGCGTGCCAGCGCACCTCGTAGCCGTCGGCGCCGTCGGCCTCGTTCCAGGCCACGGCGATGCTGGTCTCGGTGATGTCGGAGACGACCAGCATGTTGATGCGGTCGTCGGCGGGCGCGCCGTCGTTGGCGTAGAGGATGTCCCCCGCCAGGCTGTCGAGCGCGCTGCGCGATCCCAGCGGTTGCGCGGTGGCCGACGGCACCTCGGCGCGCAGGTCGACGGCCTCGATGCCGGCGCCGAGGTCGATCCAGTCGCCGCTCAGCGGGAACCCCTCGGGCAGCTCCAGCACGATGCCCCGGTAGACGCTCAGGCTGTCGCCCAGCGGGATGTACCTGGCCCTGCGCAGCTTCGCCTCCAGCGCTCTCTCCTCTGCCGCGTTGGCGGTGGTCTGGTCCACCGCGGGGTAGGCCTTGTGGTCGTTGAGGGCCGGGTCGGTGCGGAGCCGATGCACAAAGATCGGGAACTCGGTCTGGCGGTTGAGGGCCAAGAAGTAGCCCATCGCCTCGTT
>JAPOVS010000050.1:0-42377 GCA_026708055.1 bacterium
CCCTGCATGCCCCCAGGATCCCACACCCCGCACCGAAACGCGAGCCTTTCAGGCCGAATAAATCAGCAGTCTCCTAGCGGGGTCCGCAGCACTTAGTCTCGCCACTGCAGGTGTCGCTAGTACGCTAGTTGCAGGGGGTACGGCAGTACAATTCACTAGGGGAATCACAATCACAGGCAAAGTTGTGGATTTCGTAAAGAGCTTGGGAAGACTGTTGGATGTGGGCCGATGGATTTATGACAATGATCGATCTCCATACAGTATCTATGCGGTGATTGATTCGTGGAGGACCTTCTGGGGGCAAGTCGCTTTGGAGATCAGCGAGCAGCTCTCTGGTGATCATCGCAAGAATTTTGATAGGTACAATAGTGCTTGCACTAGATCTAACGGGGTGCGATGGTATGATGCTGGGCAGACTATTGGACTCACGCAGGCATTCGTCAGAAGTGGGTACTTGGACTACCTTGATCCGGATCATGTCTCATAGGTGCAGTTAGACGCGATGCCGTGACTAGGGCGTAGCGGAGGAATCCGATGGATTGCTTTGTGAGTGACTCGCATTTGAGTCGGGCTGCTGCTCCCTGAGTCGCGATATGCGCCGCGGATGGTGAGCGAGAGGTGAGCACGGAGTCGATCGCGTGGTTGTGGTCGAATTGGAGAAGGGTTGCGAGCCTCTTGGGAGTGGTCGTGGCGGTCTCGGCGATCTCCGTGACGGTGGGGGCGCAGCAGGTAGGCGGTGAGACGCTTGACGTGCGGATCGTGGCGCGGAAAGTTGCCTCGGCCCGGGTGGAGTTCGCGCTTCAGCAGAGGGAGGTCGGTGGCGGTTGGGGGGAGCGGTTGTTGCCGCGGCAGCGGTTCTTTCCGGCGTCGGTCTCGGTCGGACGGTGGCTGGTGAGCACGCCTCTCGCCCTCGCGGGCGAGTCCTCCACGAGCGTGCCCCCGGGGCTCGGCTCGACGGCCGAGGATGGCACATCCGCGACGA
Organism: bacterium; assembly: GCA_026708055.1. Classification (NCBI taxonomy): domain Bacteria; species bacterium. Next base: position 983 of record JAPOVS010000050.1, read on the forward strand.
TTGTGACGACCACGTCGCCGAGCACGTCCCAGCCGCAGGCGAGCCTTGGCAAGCGGTTGCGGCCGCTTGTGCTGGACGGGGTGAACGAGTTGCGAGGAGGGTTGGCGCCGCTGGTGCTCGGTGACACTGGTGGGGCCGCGGCTGTTGGGGCCGCGGCGCAGGTGCTGGCGCAGGCCATGGCCGACGCCTCGGATTGGCAGACCGACTTCGACTTCGCGCCGCACCTGCGGGCCGAGTGGGACGTGTGGCGCTTCGTGACCGCGAGGTGGACGAGCCGGGATCCCGGCGACCAGGGCACCGTCCGGTCACTTGGCGACTCCCTGCTCGACGTGCCGGAGCACGGGCGCGCCGCGGTGGCGTGCGATCTGTGCACGCACCTCGGCCTGGGTGTCGCCACCGCACACGGGCGGACGTACGCCACCGTCGTCGTCGCCGGCCGCGCACCTGCCGAGGCCGTGATCGCCGCCGCGGAGGCGGAGATGGCCGGCCTCGTGAACGAACTGCGCGCAGGCTTGGGGCTGCCGACGCTCACCTACGACGCCGACATCGCGGCGGTGGCCCGCCGCTGGTCCGAGACGATGGGTGCCGAGGAGCGCCTCTACCACAACCCGAATTACTGGCGACAGTACCCGGCCGGTTCGCTGGCGGGGGCGGAGAACGCCTCGCAAGTGTCCGCGCCGCTCTCGCTTCGTGCCGCGGTCCGGAGGTCTTTCGACGGTCTGGTGGGCAGCCCGTTGCACTACGCCAACATGACCAACCCCGACTTCACCCATCTCGGAGTCGGCATCGCCCTCGACGACGGCGTCCTTTGGGTGACACAGAACTTCGCCCAGTACGCGGACGCGTCGTAGCGGAGTCTCGTGCCGGGCGCGATCAACCGTGCCCCGCGGTGGCAATCTCCCGGCGGGCGGCGATCATGTCTAGAGGATGCGCAGATAGGCTCTGAACAGGGGAGTTGCTGTCCTGGCACAGTGGTGCGAATCGCGCCGCCGGAGCCTGGATTCCGGCCTTCGCCGGAATGACACTCGCGGATTGGAATTCTCGGTCGGTAATGGCCGCCTATCTGTTAAGTGTATTAGCGGATAGGTAGTGACCAGGGGATTTGCTGTTCTACCGGTACATCTTTCGGCGCTGGTAGGAGGGTTGGAGGACACTCGGATCGGGATTGTCGGTCGGCGGCAATCACCTATCCGCTAACGCTCTGACGCTCTTTGGATCATCGATCGGGTGCGTTGGCCCCGTCGCCCGGTGCTCAGGTGGCCGGCGAAGGATCGTCGTCGGCCAGCAGCTGGCTGAAGGCGGCGACGATGTCGGCGTGGCGGTTGCGGAAGAACGACGTGACCGTGTCCCGGATTGCGGGACCGAAGGCGGCGGTCATGGCCGGATCGTCGTGCAGGTAGCGGAAATCCGTCAAGTGGCGCAGGAACCCGCGCACGGCCTCGAGGTCGAAGTCGATCGCGTGCCTGCGCAGATACAGGAGGATCCCCTGCTCGATGGTGATTCCGCCGTGCGTCTCGATGCGCATCACGTCGACGAAGTCGCGGAGTTGCTTGCGGTCGATGATGGCCCGGTACTTGGCGGCGGTGACGTCCTGCAGCGAACCGACGAGCAGTGAGCCCACGCTCATCGCCGGCCCGAGCCGGAACTCGTCGGCGTCGCTGACGATGTCGACCTTCACATCCTCGAACGTTCCGCGGATCATCCGATCCGACGCGGCGTCACAGTGAAACGCCCCGAGATCCGATAGAGCCGTCGTGATGCTGCGGGCCTCGAGCCGCACGGGCACGAAGAAGTCGAGATCCTCGCTCAGGCGGTGGCGGAGCCAGACGGCGAGTCCCGTCCCTCCCATGAGGATGCTGCCTGCGGGCAGGACTCCGGCGATCTTCGGCCAAGCGTCGATCGTGCCCGCCGGAAGTACGTCGGCGTAATCAGCCAGTGCCACCGTTCCGGCTCGCCAGCGTGTCGCGGATGAGCAGGCGCCTGTCCTCGGGGACGTGCGGCGTCTCCGCGACGCGTCGCAGCGCCGCGCTCGGCAGGGTCCGCAACGCCCATCCCCAGGACGTCACGTCGCCGCTCGTGAGGATCTGCTCGGCGACGAGGGCGGCGTCGCGCGGCAGCCGGTAGAGGGAGGTGTCACCCCACCAGAAGAGGTGGCGGAACCTCGCCGGGAGCCGTTCGGGCATCGGCCCCGCCGGGACCGCGGGCAACTGCGTCCTGCGCAGTACGTCCGGCACGCGGGACCAGGCCGCGACGGCGAGCTTCCAGACGAACTCCCGCCGGACCGGCCTCGACGGCACGGTCTCCTCCTCGCACGTCACGAGGCCCTCATCGAGCAGGTGCTCGAGTGCCATGGCGGCCTCCGCGGGCGTCACGCCGGCGGCCAACGCGACGGACTCCACCGGATACAGCCCCAGCGGTCGCCGCGACAGAGCGGCCAGGACACGTTGCTGCGCATCCGACAGCACGGGGGCATCCTCGTGGGGAGTAGCGAGCGGGGCGATCGCTCCGGTGGCCGTGAGTCCCGTGACCATCGACAAGACGCTAACACCCGCCGCCCGGCCCGCCGGCGGCCGGGCCGCTGCTGGAGACCTTCACGGTGAACGAGATCGCCCGCCAACTCTCCGCCTCGGCGCGGGACTGCGCGCTCTGGCACTACCGGGACAATCAGGGCCGCGAGGTCGACCTCGTTCTGGAGGACTCCGGCGGCGCCGTGGTCGCCGTCGAGGTGAAGGCGACCCAGTCCCCCGATCCCCGCCAACTCCGACCGCTCGCCTGGCTGCGCGACCGCCTCGACGACGTCGCGCCTGGCGCCTTCCGGGCCGGCCTGCTGCTCCACACCGGCGGCCAGTCCGGCAAACTGGACGACCGCCTCCACCTGCACCCCATCGACTCCCTCTGGACGGTCTGAACTCCGGGGGCGTCGCGGGCGCAGCCGTATACTCCGGCTGGCTGCCGCGACAGCCCTCCCGCGGCACGAATCAGGTACATGGAGGCGGTCCCCGGCATGTACGACGACGAGCTTGCCTTCCCGTTCGCGGGACAGTTCACCCGCAATTCGTTCACGCGAATCACCAAGGGACTGTACGGACGACCACCTCCTTCAACGTTGTCGATCGATCTCGGCGACGTTTCGCACGCGTACGCAACAGCAGTCGTCCCGCTGATCTCCTTGGTTCGGCATCTGGAAGCCAATGGGACCGAGGTCGACATCCGTTATCCGTTCAATGATTCCTACTGGGAACTCGCCGGATGGAAGCAGCTTCTCGAGGGGCGATCAGCGCCGCCTATTGACTCTCGCAGGTCCTACGTACCGGTTCAGGCGTATTCGGATGTCGCCGAACTCAGCGATTCCGTGAACGCGGCGATCGAAGTGCTGTCGCGACACATGGACTGTTCGCCAGGCGTCTTGGACTCGGTGGCGTGGACGCTCAACGAGCTTGCCGACAACGTTCTGATCCATGCCGGTGAACCAGGGGCGAGTGTTGAAGGCTTCATGCAGGTTGTGTGCCACCCTGAGCGGGAGAACGTCGCTCTTGTGGTCTCCGACTACGGGCGAGGGGTACGAGCATCGTTGTCGCAGTCGCATTCCGTCCGGGACGACGAACACGCCTTGGCGATGGCCATCCAGGCGGGAGTCACACGCGATCTGAATGCGGGGCAGGGCAACGGGCTCGCGGGGTCGGTCCGAATCGTCTCGGCCGCTGGCGGTGAACTGACCATCATGTCGGGTAACGCCGAGCTTCGTATCGTGAACGGGGACACGTCGACCCATGTGTCCGGTCAAGTGCCGGGCACAAGTGTCAGCCTGGTCCTACCCACGAGTGTCGGAATTGACATCTCGCAGGCGCTGTGGGGAACGCCTCCTACCTCCGAGTTCGAGATGTCCCACCTGGATGAGAGCGATGAGATTGTCTTCCGCGTTGCCGAGGAGGCAACCGGCTTCGGCAATCGGCAGACGGGCTGGCAGCTCCGCACGAAGTTGCAGAATCTCATGCGGCAATTCCAGGAGTCCAGGGTGCGCGTCGATTTTGCCGGTGTCGCCCTTGTGTCGGCTTCCTTTGCCGATGAGTTCATCGCCAAGCTCGTCGTCGATATGGGCCACTTCTCGTTCTTCGCTCGCGTGCGTATCGCCAACACGAATCGGTTGATCAGCCAGACGCTGGACAATGTGATCAAGCAGCGAAGTCAGCCCGGCTGACGAGCAGCCGGTGTCCGACCGGGGCACGTGCCGTCAGCCGGTGTCCAGCAGGACCGCAAGGACTCGGGGTGGGGCCATCGGCAGCTCGGGGAGGCGGGCGCCGATGGCGTCGCGGACCGCGCTGGCGACCACCGGCGCTATGGCGGTGATCAGTGTCTTCGACGCCGAGCAGATCGCCTTCAAGGTGAATGACCCCAACGGCGTCCTGCAAGCGCCGTTCGCCGTGTTCGATACTTGGATTCGGTTCGGGGAGGACGCACTCTTCGACTGAACGAAGAAGGCGTCGTCTGGTCCTCGCAGCCCCGATCGGTCAGGAGTCGGATGGAGGAGGCGACGCCGCGAGGTTGTCGACGCCGACGTAGAAGAACTCCCAGGGTTCGGGATCGGGTCCCTGGTTCTCGATTCCGGCGGGGTAGCTCGGTATGAAGCCGTGCCTCTTGGCCTCGAGGAAGTTGTCGGCGGCCAACCAGGCGTACGCGTCGGAGTGCTTGAAGTCGTTGATCCCGTACCCGGGTGTTTCCAGATCCACCGCGTACCCGGTCTGGTGACGCGAGTAACCGGGTGGCGCAACCACTCGGAGTGCTCGCCGGATCCTCTCGCTCGTGAAGGGCTCCTTCAGGTGGCGGAACAGCAGGAACCTCTGGACGTCGAATCCACGGTAGGCCGACCTCAGGATGAGTTGATGGCCTGCGTGCCGGGCCGCCGCGCTGAGAGACCCGTAGGCGCGTGCCGCCTCGGGTTGCAGCAGCTTCTGCTCGACGCTCACCAACTCGTCCAGGGAGGCGACCGCAGGCTGCAGCCGGTATCCCCGACCCTCGGCGACCTCGCCGATGCGCTCGTCGGTCTGCACGTCGCCGGTGATGGTGGGTGCGCCGGCAATGTCCACCAGGTTGGGCAGCCTCACCGAATCGAGCAGTTCCTTGAACTGTTGAGCCGAGAATCGCCGCATCCCCGCGTCCTGTTGCGCGGCGGATGTCGATGTGTCCCCCCGAACTGATGTGCCCCGTGGAGGCCTGAGGTCGTAGGGCGACGTTCCCTCGTACCGCTCGCAGTCGCCCTCGATGAGGTCATTGAGCCGGTCGAGTCGCCAGCCCGCGCCGGCCGGTCGCGGTGCGCCGTTCTCGTCGAGCAGGTGCGGATGGAACTCCCATCCGACGATCCGGTCGCCGGCGAAGTCGATCTGCAGGACGCCCGTCTCGCCCGTTATGCCCATTCTCGGGTGCCACACGAAGTTGCCCAGCGAGTAGGCCGCCAACTTTCCGTCGTCGAACTCGATGGCCTGCAGGACGTGCGGATGGTGGCCGATGACGGCGTCGGCGCCCGCGTCGAACAGTTCCTGTGCGAACGCCCTCTGCTCGGCGCTCGGGCAGGTGGCCACTTCGATGCCCCAATGGACGTTGGCGATTACGACGTCCGCCTCGCCGGCGGCGGTTCGTACGCTCTCCAGGACGCGTTCGGGTTCGGTGTCGGTGGCGATGCCGGGCGAGTCCGCGCCGGCGGGGAAACTCCGGGGCACGATCCTCGACACGCCGACGAATGCCACCGTCACGGCCCCGTGGACCTCCAGGAGTCGGTGCCGGAACGCCTCGGTGTCGTTGGCGCCCGCCCCCAAGGCGACCACGCCGGCGGCCTCCAACGAGGCGATCGTGTCGGTCAGCGCCACCGGGCCGTAGTCCTTGGCGTGGTTGTTCGCCAGGTTGGCGACGTCGATCCCGGCGTCGCCGATCCGCTTGGCCGCCGACGACGGGGCGCGGAACGTGAACTTCTTGCCGACCGGCGCGCCGCGGTCGCTGATGGCCATCTCCACGTTCACGACGGCGAGGTCGCCGGAGGCCAGGGGCGGTTCGATGCCCTCGAACGGGTCGATCCCGGCCGGCTCGGTGCGGTCCATCTGCACGTCCCCGCCCGCAAGCAACGTCCACTCCGGCGGTGCCGGGACGGCGCTCGGTCCGGCGGGCGTCAGGGGCGAGCTGGTGAGCCAGCGTCCCGGCACAGCGTCGGCGGGGATGAGCCGTCTCGTGGGCAGTTGGCGGGTTCCCCAGGTCCCCTCGCGCCGCTGCTGGAGCGCGAGTTCGATGCTCCCGCCCTCGAGCTTGCGCACGGCGATGCGTACCTGCAGGCCGGCGATCGGCAGGGGCGAGCTGGTGAGCCAGCGTCCGGGCGTGGCGTCGGCGGGGATGAAGCGTCTAGCCGGCAGGTGGCGGATTCCCCAGGTCCCCTCGCGCCGCTGCTGGAGCGCGAACTCCACGCTCCCGGCGTCGAGCACGCGCGCCGCGATGCGCACCTGCAGGCTCTCGTCGTCGTCCGCCGCGGCCGCGGTGCTGAGGACGCACGACGCGACGACGGCAGCGACCAGTGCGCACCGGAGGCGGCTTGGAGCGATCCGCCGGGGGGGGGGGGGAGATTGAGATGCGCGCCGACTCTTCGGCTCGGCGCGTGCCTGCCCACAGTCGCACTACCCGGACGAGCAGGGGGGCCAGATGGCTCTCGTCGTCGACGAGCCGGCCGGTTCCGCGGCACCGGCAGAGGCCGAGGCTACCCGCCGACGGGGCCTGACCGCTGCCTCACGATTCACCGCTTGGCGCGACACTGCACGTCAGGAGGCTGCGGAGAGGGTGGCCTCGATTGCGGCGATCCGCGCACCGTGATCGGCAATGCGCGCCAGCTGCCTGCCGTGCGCCTCCTGCGTCGACTCGATGCGCGCCAGCGACTCCTTCGCCCCGCTCATCTCCTTGCGAGCGCTCTCGAATCCCGAGGTCATGTCCTTGCGCAGGCCCGAGATGTCAGCGCGGATCGCCTGGAGGAAGACGATCAGTACGCCGATGAATCCGGCGCCGACGACGCTGATGATGGATGCGATGACGGCTGTGTTCATGTAAGCCCCCTGACAGTAGCAGTATCCGATGGTTGGGCGAACTGCTACTATAGGGAAGTCCAGCAATGTATATACAATTTACAATAATATCATGGATTTTCACTACTTGAAGCGCTCGGCTGTCAGGAGGGCGGCGAGGACGCGGGGCGGGGTCATCGGGAGCTCACGGAGGCGGGCGCCGACGGCGTCGCGGACGGCGTTGGCGACGGCGGGCGCGATGGCGGGGATGACCGGCGTGCCCACGCCTTTGGCGCCGTGGGGGCCGCCGTCGGGGTCGGGGTCCTCGACGAGGACCACCTCGATGTCGGGCATGTCGTCGGCCATCAGGACCTTGTAGCCCATGAAGTTGGGGTTCAGCGGGGCGCCCTCGTCGTGGCGCAGCTCCTCGAGGAGGGCGTAGCCGATGCCGTGGTGCAGGCACCCTTCCACCTGGCCGCGGCACCCGAGCCACGTTGCGGCGCCGCAACTCCACCGGGTCGATGTCCAGCGATCGGGCGATGTCGTCGAGCTGGGACTCCATGGCGAAGTGGATCTGCGCCGTGCCGGTGAGGATGCGCTGGACGGGCGGGGAGTCGGCGAAGATGCGAACCGGTGGAAGGTGCGCCACGTCGCCAGGCGTCAGGACCGCGAGAACACCCGGTATCGCCAGCGCGGCACTCGTGTCCAGCCCGGCGACGTGGGCGCGCGGGTGTGGCGAGCGCACGACGGCCGCGTGGACCATGCCCGGCAGCGCCATGTCCGCCAGGTACTCGGCGGAGCCCGAGACCTTTCCCCAGCCGTCAACCCGCGGCACAGAACGCCCGATGACCGGCTGCGGCGTCATCGTTCACCGCCGGCGGCCACGGCGGCCCGGACGATTGCGGCGAAGCCGCTGCAGCGGCAGATGTTCCCGGTGAGGAAACGGCGCACCTCGGCCTCGCCGGGAGCCGGGTTCTCCGCCAGCAGCGCCCTCACCGAGAGAACGAGCCCCGGCGTGCAGTAGCCGCACTGAACCGCGCCGGCGTCGAGGAACGCCTCCTGCACCGCATCAGGTGCCCCGTCCCCGATGCCCTCGATCGTCGTGATCTCGCGGCCCTCCATCGTGGCCGCCAGCAGGCAGCACGAATGGGCCGCGTCCCCGTCCACCAGCACCGTGCACGCCCCGCAGTAGCCGATCCCGCAGCCGAACTTCGTGCGGAACGAGGGCTGACACGGCCAACTCGTCGCCAGCCAGCGAGGTCATGAACGGCGCCGCCACCAGTTCGTCGACGTCCAGCAGCCGCGATCCGCGGGCCGACAGCACCTCCACCTCGGCGCCCAGGCAGAGCGCGGCCGGGATGAGGTCGCTGCCGGGGTCGGCGTGGCAGAGGTTCCCCACAAGGGTGCCGAAGTTCCGCACATGGGGCGATCCCACGTTGCTGGCCGCCTCGGCGAGCAGCGGTGCCCCGGCCGCCACGGCGGGGTCGGTCTCCACTAGCCGCGTCGTGACCATCGCCCCGAGACGCAGCGTCTCCCTCCCGGCGGTGATGCCGTCGAGGTCCCCGCAACGGTCGAGGCTGATGACGATCTCGGGGGCGGCGAAACCCAGCGTCAGGAGCGGGACGAGGGACTGGCCGCCCGCCAGGATCCGGGGATCGTTCGACGCGGACAGCAGGGCGAGGGCATCGTTGACCGAACGAGGTCTCTCAAGGGTGAGCGCGGCGGGCGGCAACGGCCCTGTCCCGCCTAGACGTGTGCCGGGCAGTCCGCCGGAAGCACTGGCGGGGCCGCCGGGCAGTGGATTCCGGCCTTCGCCGGAATGACATGGGGGCGCTTGGCGGCATCACCCGGTGGCTCCGGTCAGGTCCTGTTGGTGTCCTGGCCGCGGGCGGCCACGAACTCGGCCCACGGGATGCGGGGCAGGAAGTAGGCGCCCTCCTCGACGGTGCGCAGAAAAGACCGCAGGCCCAGGCGCCCGATGGCGCCGAGCCGCAGCGGGTCGATGCGGCCCCGCTCGTTGCAGATCGCCTCGTCGTAGGTGACCCACACCACCTCGGCCACGACCAGATGCACCTCGCCGAACGGCAGGCCCGGCGTGCCCAGATCGACGACCTGCCGCACCTCGCACTCCAGGCGGGCCAGCGCCTCACCGATGGCCGGCGAGGTGACCTTCGTTGCCGGCACCGGAGTCCAGCCCGTCAACTCGAACTCGTCGGAGTCCGCCGGCCCCTCGATGGCGACCACCTCGATCTGATCACCGAAGACCTCGGTGGTGACGTTCACCACGAAATCCCCCGAGGCCATGGCGTTCTGGTAGGTGTGCTTCAGCCCTCCGTCCTCGCGCAGTCCCATCGTGATGCCGATCAGCATCGGGTCGCCGGTGATGGGCAGGTAGTAGCTCATCGGGGCGATGTTGGCGATGCCCTCCGGGCTGCGAGTGGACACCATGGCGATGGGGCGGGGCACCACCAGTTGTGACAGCAGGAACTGGCAATCCATCGGGCTGTTCTCGGCCGGATCGAAGGTGATCGCGCGATCGGGATTCATCGGATCTCCGGATTGTCGTGGGCGGAACAAGGTCATTCCGCCCGACAACGGTACGGCGAAAGCCACCGGCGGGTGGTGTGCCGCCGGCGGTTCAGTCGGTGGGGATGGCGTCGTAGGCGGGGAAGTCGGGGTCCACGACAGTGTGGATGCCGAGCCCCGTCACCACCCGGTTGACATAGTTGAGATGGGCGCAGTGGGCGTTGGCGTCCAGGATCGCAAGGTCATCGAAACCGGCCTCACGCAGCGTCGCCAGGTCGGCCTCGCTGATCTCACCGGGACGGGTCGTCAGGTCGATCGTGTAGCGCACCAGGGCAGCCTCGGGTGCGGGCAGGGCGCCGGCGGCTGCGGCAGGATCGGTGGCCAGCAGGGTGATCTCCTCGTCGCTGAAGCCGTCGCCGCGCAGCTTGACGGTGACCTGGCTCATGCAGTGGACCGTGCCGTTCACTGCAGAGGTCACGAATCCGATGAGGTTGCGCTGCCGCGAGGTCAGCGCCGACGGGCAGCGCTCGGTCGCGGCGTAGAGCTCCAGGCGGGCGGCCACCAGCCGCGGGTACAGCGACCCCGCCAGGGTCATCTCGGTGACCTCGCCGAGCGACTCGCGCTGGCGGTCGTAGTGGCGGCGCAGCTCGTCGCCGGCCTCCTCGTAGGGCACGGTGCGGATCCACATGCCGCCATGTTCGCGCAACCCGCCCGCCCGATCGACAGGCGGCGCGGCGCGCGTGCCGTCCTCGGGTCGGCGGTCCGGTGCCCGCGGGCGGTGCCGCCGTGGAAGAACTAGTGTGCCTCCGTCACAGAACGGAGGCCGGCCCCCGCGCGCCGCACCCAAAGTCGGCTCGGAGGGTCCTGCTCTCGTTCGCTTGTGAGCGTTGTTGACAGGTCATCGCACGATCCAAGGGGGACAGAGATGACGGGAACAAAGCATTGGACACGACTCTTGGCGATCGGGGTCGTCCTCTCCTTGATCCTCGCGGCGTGCGCCGCCGAGGACACGGGCGAGACGGACGCGGCGCGCGCCGAGGCTGCGGCAGCCCAGGCGGCCGCCGATGCGGCTGAGGCGGCGGCGCAGGCCGCGGAGGCCGAGGCCGAGCAGGCCAGGGCGGAGGCCGAGCTGGCGGCGGCGCAGGCCGCGGAGGACGAGGCCGCGGTCGCCGAGGCCGAAGCCGCGCTCGCCGAGGCCGAGGCACAGGCGGCGGCAGCGGCTGAAGCCGCCGAAGCGGCCGCCGCGGCCGCGGAGGCTGAAGCGGCGGAGGCGATAGCCGAGGCTGAACTGGCGGCAGCCCGGGCTGCCGAGGACGAGGCAGCCGTCGCTGAAGCGGAAGCCGCGCTGGCCCAGGCGCAGGCCACAGCCGATGCGGCCCAGCAGGCTGCGGAAGAGGCGCAGGCCCAGGTCCAAGCGGCGCGGGCCGAGACCGAAGCGGCGCAGGCCGAAGCGGCTGCGGCGCTGGCCGCCGCCGAGGAGGCCGCGGCTGCTGCGGGCATCGACCTCGACAACGTGATCATCAGCACGCCCAGCCTCGTGGCGCAGGCGGACTACGCCAGGGCTCCCTACGTGGCGCCCGCGCATGCCGCCGGCCTGCTGGCCTTCGGTGGCTACCTGTATCGCTATGACCCGCAGGGTGACTACGTCCCGGACCTGGCGACGGACTTCCCGGAGTTCTCCGAGGACGGCCTGACGATGACCGTGACGCTGCGCGAGGGGCTCGTCTACTCCGACGGCACGCCGGTCGTGGCCCAGGACGCCGTCGTGACATTGCAGCGCGCCCGGGACGAGGGACCGTTCGGTGCCCAGATGGCGTCGTTCGAGTCCGCCGAGGCCGTCGACGATCACACGATCGTCTACACCCTGAACGAGCCGTTCAGCTGCCTCAACAACCAGATCGTCTGCAGCGAGAACATGCCCCTGCACCCGCACGAGCAGGTGCTCGCCGATCCGGAGGGGTACTTCGCCGAGCCGGTCAGCGCCACGCAATACGTGGTCTCGGACTGGGTGCCCGGCTCGCCGACGATGGTGCTCGAGGCCAACCCCAACTACTGGGCCGGCGAGGCGGTCATCAAGAAGCTGACGCTGGCGTCGGCGACCGACCCGATCTCGCGGCTGCTGCAGGTGACCACCGGGGCCGCGGCCATGGGCTTCGACATCCCGGCGTCGGTCCGCGCCGACCTGCCGGACGACGTCATCCAGATCGTCCACCCCATCGGCGGCACGTTCTGGTTCGTGATCCGAAGCGACGTCGAGGGACCCCTGGGTGACGTGCGGGTACGCAAGGCCCTGTGCCTGGCGATGGACCGCGACGCCATCAACGAGAGGGCGTTCCTCGGGACCGCCGAGCCGGGCGGCTCGATCCTGTCGAGATACCGGAGCGAGTGGGAGTACGAGGACATCGTCCCGCTGGCCCGCGACGTGGCGGGCGCCCAGGCGCTCCTCGCCGAGGCCGGCTATGCGGACGGCTTCTCGACGCCGTTGCAGACGATGGGCGCTCGTCCAGGCTGGACCGACGCCGCGACGATCCTGGCCGAGAACTGGGCCGACATCGGCGTCACCGCCGAAGTGCAGCCCCTGGAGGACGCCATCATCATCGACAACATCATCAACCGGGCCTACGACGCCATGTGGATCGGGAGCGGTGGTCCCAACTTCTCGACCCTGCGGACCCTGTTCTACCCGGACAACTTCTGGTCCAACTCCGTCGCATTCGCCGATGATTCGGTGACGACCGCGTTCGATCAGTTGGCGGAGGCCATGCCCAGGGGCGACATGGACGCCTCGCAGCGCCTGCAGACCGAGGTGCAGCGTCTGGCGCTCGACATCGGCGCCAACTACTGCCCCATGGGTGAGCGCGCCGTCCTCGTCGGCAGCCGCCTGTCGACGGACATCCTGGCGATGATCCCGGCTTCCCAGAACTTCTGGGTGGCGACCGAGAGCGGGTAGTCAACTGACATCAACGGGCCGCTGAAGCGCCCGTACCGGAGTCCCGGGGTGGTCCGACCGAGCCGAGCGGCTCGGTCGGACCACCCGCCGGTCCCTTGCCGGCAGTCGCGGTGGCCGATGCCGCATTCGCTCGCCGAACCTCGGCAGTTGAGAACCTCCCGAACGCTTTGAGAGGCTCGTGACGAACGAAGTGACGGGTTCCACGCCGGCGACCGATGTCGTCGCCGCGGAGCCCTCAAAGCGCGACCGCGTGCTGGCGCTCATCGGGCGTCGGCTGGTGCGGGCGATCCTCGTGGCGTGGGGAGTCTCCCTGCTGGCTTTCGCCATCGTGCGTATCGTCCCGGGTGACCCGGTTGCGACGCTTCTCGGGGAGGAGGCCACGCCGGACCGCGTCGAGGTGCTGCGGGAGCGGCTCCATCTCGACGGGTCGGTCGTCGAGCAGTACGGCAGTTGGATGGGCGACGTCGTCAGGGGCGACCTGGGGCAGTCGCTCCAGTCCACGAGACCGGTGCTGGACACCATCGGCGATCGGTTGCCGATCAGCCTCTGGCTCGTCGGGTTGGGCATGGTGTTCGCGCTGATCCTGGCGATACCGCTGGGCGTGATCGGAGGCCTGACGCGCTCGAACTGGTACAAACAGGGTTTCGGTCTCGGTTCGGCGGCGCTGATCGCCACGCCGCCCTTCGTGACCGGGGTGTTGCTGCTCCTGGTTTTCGGCGTGAGGCTCCAGTGGTTACCTGTCGCCGGCTACGTCGACACGTTCCCGCAGAACCTGGAGTACCTGCTGCTGCCGGCCATCGCCATCGGCATCCCCGTCGGCATGATCTTCGCCATCGTCCTGCAGGAATCCATCCGCGAGACCAACTCCGAGGAGTTCGTGGAGACGGGGCTGGTCTGGGGGCTCGCCAAGCCGCAGTTCATCTGGCGCTACCTGCTGCGGCCCTCCATCGCGCCGGTGATCGGCCTCATGGGATACATCGTGGGCGCCAACCTGGCCGCAGCCGTGGTCGTGGAGACGGTCTTCAACCTCGAGGGCATCGGCACCTACCTGGTGCGGGCGGTGCTGGCGCGTGACTATCCCGTGGTACAGGGCACGCTGTTCACGTTCGGCTTCATCGTGGTCGTCGTGCACTTCTTGAGCGACACGGTGTCCGCGCTGATCGATCCTCGCGCCCGGACGCTGTCGTGACCTCGCTGGGTGACGCCGGGACGCGGTCCGCCGGATCGGCGGCAGCGAGCGGCCTGCGCGGGCGACTCGTCGCAGGCTGGCGAGCCATGCCGCCGAGCATGAAGTTCGGCATCGCCATCATGCTCCTGATGATCATCCTGTCGATCGTCGTCCCGGCATTCAGCCCTTACGACACGCGCCGGGGCGGCCCCGACGCAAACCTGCCCCCCAGCGCCGAGTACTGGTTCGGGACCGATCATCTGGGGCGGGACGTGTTCGCACGCACCTTCGAGGCGGCGCGCATCGACATCATCCTGGCCGCGGCGGCGGTCTCGGTGCCGCTGCTGGTCGGCACGATCGTGGGCTCGATCATCGGCATCACCCGCAGCAGGCTGGTGCAGAACGCCGGGGACCTGGCCATCGAGGTCATCAACTCGTTCCCCACGCTGATCATCGTGATCGCGCTCGTGGCGGCGTTCGGGCGGGGTACCAGGGGCATCCTGCTGGGTCTGTTCATCACGGCGTGGGCACGCTACGCCAAGGTGGCGCGCGCCCGGGCTCTGATCATCCGCGACATGGACTACCTGGAGGCCGGCCGCTGCCTGGGGTACAGCCGCGCCCGCATCCTGGGCCGTCACGTGGCGCCCAACGTGTTCCCACTCACGCTCGCCTACGCCGTCAGCGACTTCGTGGTCGTGATCCTGGCGGTTGCGGGTCTGTCGTTCCTGGGAGCCGGCGTCCAGCCGCCGACCCCTGAATGGGGTGCCATGCTGAACGACGCGCGCCTGCACATCTTCCGCGCCTGGTGGCCGGTGCTGTTCCCGGGAATCATGCTCTCGATCACCGCCCTCGGCGTCTCGCTGATCGCCCAGGGGATTGGCCGGCGCGCCTCGGAGAACCTCGTCGGATGAGGATCGCGCCGTGCTGACGGTCGACGAACTCTCCATCGGGCTCCTCGGGCGGCGGGGCGAGACCATCCCCGTGATCGAGCGGGCCTGGCTCCACATCGGCGAGGGCGAGACCCTGGGCCTGGTGGGGGAGTCCGGATCGGGCAAGTCGATGCTCTGCCGGTCGCTCGTGGGAACGCTCTACCGGCACTCGGCCACGGTCACGGGCGGTTCGATCCTCTTCGAGGGGACCGAACTCACCGGAGCCACCGATGCCGTGTGGCGGGGCATCCGCGGGCACCGGATCGCGTATGTGCCCCAGAGTTCGCTGGCGGGCATCAACCCGGTTCTCACGGTCGGCACGCAGCTCATGGCGCTCGTGCGGGCGGCCCGCAGCGATACCGGCGAGGACGTCTCGCCGCGCGCCCGCGTGCGCGAGCTCCTCGAACTGGTGGAGATCCCCCGGATCGATTCGGTGATGCACGAGCGCCCACACCAGCTCTCGGGCGGGATGCGACAGCGGGTGGTCATCGCCGGTGCGCTCGCCCGCAATCCCTCCCTGCTCATCGCTGATGAGCCCACGACGGCGCTGGACGTTCGCGTGCAGGCCCGCATCCTGGACCTGCTGCGCCGGCTCCGGGAGCAACTGGGAATGTCGCTGCTGCTGGTGTCCCACGATCTCGCGGTCGTGGAGGAGGTGTGCGACTCCATCGTGGTGCTCTATGCGGGCGCGGTGATGGAGTCGGGATCGCAGGATCTGGTGCGGGAGCAATCCCGGCATCCCTACACGGCGGGACTCGTGGCGGCGGCGCACATGGAGCTGGCGGGCGGTTACGAGCCGATCCCCGGTGAGGCGCCCAGCGTCGGTGCCTGGCCGTCGGCCTGCCGCTTCCACCCGCGCTGCGGCCTCACACTGCGCCTCGGCGACGGTGTCCCGCACAGCCGCTGCTGCGAGGGTGCGCAGCCGCAGCCCACCGAAGTTGACGGGCGTCTCACGGCCTGCCTCTTCGCTTCGTCGATGGCCACCGAGGGGGCGCCGACGGTCGGGGCGCAGGTCGCCGAGGGGGAGGCGACGTGACCGGCAACGGCGCGGGACTTGCGGGCCACGACATCCGCGTGACCTTCGGGCGGGGCCACAACGCCTTCAATGCCGTGGAGGGTGCCGACATCGACGTGGCCGAGCGCGAGGTCGTCGGACTCGTGGGCGAGAGCGGGAGCGGCAAGACCACGCTCGGCAAGGTGCTGGCGCTACTGCATCGGCCGACCCTCGGGGAGGTCAGCTACCGCGGCGAACCTCTCGAGATGCCCCGCGGCGGTGCCCGCAGCGAGGTGCGCGGGCAGGTGCAGATGATCTTCCAGGACCCGTACTCCAGCCTGAACCCCAAGCAGCGGGCGATTCACGCCGTGGCCGAGGTGTTCCAGGTCTGGCAAGGCGTGTCCCGATCGGCGGCCCGCGGCTCGGCGATGGCGCTGCTGCGCGAGGTCGGGATCAGCGAGGAGCAGGCGCGGCTGTTCCCTCAGAGCCTCTCCGGCGGGCAGCGCCAGCGGGTGAGCGTCGCCCGCGCCCTTGCCGTCGAGCCACGCATCCTGATCGCGGACGAGCCCACGTCGTCCATCGACCAGTCGGCGCAGGCGCAGCTGCTGGTGCTGCTCGGGCGGCTCCAGACCGAACGGGGTCTAGGAATCCTGCTCATCACCCACGACCTGCGCCTGGTCCGCAGCTTCGCCGACCGGATGTACGTGATGCGCCGCGGCGAGTTGGTCGAGAGCGGCCCCACGGACGATCTCTTCTCGCGCCCGCAACACCCCTACACCCAGGATCTGATCGACGCGGTCCCCGGCGGGATGTTCGGTTGAACCACCGAGGCGTGCCGGACCACTGCCCGCCGCGGATCACCGGAGGGCCGGCGGGATGGGCTGCTTCCAGAGGCGGACCGTGAAGCGGTGCTCCTCCTCCACGAGATCCGGCTCGGTGCCGTTGTGGGCGCGCATACCCGGGATGATCTTGTTGCGGACCCCCATGCCGCGGGCGTCGACGTAGCGGTAGTCGCGCATGACGTTGACCAACGTCTGATTGCGGGCGTAACGCAAGCCGGCTCTCATCCCTTCGACGGTCACGGTGTTGGGCAGCCCGCCGGGGCTTTGGATCTCCAGGCGGTCCGCATAGACGGTCAGCATGATGTCGGCGCCGGCAATGCTGTAGTCGCGGTGCACGAGCGCGTTCACGACGGCCTCGCGGATCACGCTCTCGGGGTATTCCCAGCTGTCGATCCGCCGGGCGCCCTCGAGCCGCGATGCAGGCGTCGTGTTGCGCCGGACGAAGTCCCATGCCTGCTCCACCAGGCCGGGCTCCGCGAGCGAACCGTCGGCGGCCCGAAGCGGGAGCATCGGAGCGCGAAGATCCTCATCGGCGCGCGTGGCGTAGTCGGCCTCGGTGCCCGGGTAGCAGATCGCGCGGATCCCCGACTGGGGGACGAACCGCTTCGGGTTCCTGCCGAACAGCAACAATCCCTCGATCGTCGCCACGGATTGGCCGGCGGATTGCGTCATGAGATCGATGTTGGCCAAAAGGGTCCGCAGGTCTTCTTCCTCGCCGCCCCACGGATCGACGTCGTGGCCCACCGCGGCGAGGTAGTCGCGCAGCCGGCGGGCGTCAAAGGCGTCCAGGTCGGCCCCCGGCACGGGCTTGAGGCCGTACTGCAGCCGGCCCGATGCCTGGTACATCCTCTCGAGTTCCTCCGTCCGCACGGTTCTCTCGAAGGCCCGACCCCTATGGCGCGCCGGCCGGCCCGATGAATCCCGGCGCACCTCTGACCAAGACAGCCTACGCGCCCCCGCGCGCCGCCGCCGGCGCGGCTCTCGTCCTCGACGTCTGCGGGGTGCGGCCGACAGCCTGATGGCGCAGGCGCCGGACGACGCTCCCGTGCCCGTCGCCGAACCGATTGGAACTGCGGTATGAGACCAGAACGCGCAATGATCAATCTTTAGGACGCGCTATGGTGAATCTTCAGAACGCGCTATAACTAATCTCTAGAACGCGCTATAGTTGGCCGCTGGAACGCGCAATCGATCTCGGGGCAAGGCCGTTGTGAGCGAGACGCTGGCAACACTCACGATGCCCGGGCACCTTCCGCGTCTCGTGGACGCCGACGTGGAGAGTGCTCTGCGGCGGCGGGGGGCAGTCCTGATCGAAGGTGCCCGCGGCTGCGGCAAGACTTGGACCGCCCGTCGTTTCGCCCGCAGCGAGGCCCGGCTGGACGACGAAGGGACCTTGCTGCTGGCCGCGTCGGATCCCGCGGCGGTGTTGCGAGGACCCACCCCTCGCCTGCTGGACGAGTGGCAGAACGCGCCGCGGCTATGGAACCGGGTTCGGCGCGAGTGCGACGACCGTCCCGGGAGCGGTCACTTCATCCTCACCGGCTCGGCAACGCCGCAGGACGACATCACCAGGCACACCGGTACGGGACGCATCAGCCGGGTGCTGCTGCGGACGATGTCCCTCTGGGAGACGGGGCATTCCAGCGGCGCCGTGTCGATCCGGGGGCTGTTCGACGGTGAGACGGCTTCGTGCCTGCCCGAGGAGACCCGAGGGCTGCGAGAGATCGCCGCCCTCATCTGCACCGGCGGCTGGCCGCAGAACCTTGAGCAGGACGAGCACGACGCGCTCCGGTCGCTCGGCGACTATGTGAACGAGGTCATTCGGCTGGACGTTCCCGCAGCGAACGGTGTCCGCTTCAACCCGGCCGCCGTGCAACGGCTGATGCTGTCGGTCGCGCACAGCATCTCCACCGAGGCCAAGATGACGAAACTGGCGTCGGACATGAGCACCGACACGATGCCGAGCCGCAACACCGTCGCCGCGTATCTGGAAGCGCTGCGGCGCATATTCGTCGTGGAGGATCAGCCCGCGTGGTCGGTGAACCTGAACTCGAGGGCGACCCTGCGGAAGGAGGCGAAGCGCCACTTCGTCGATCCCTCGCTGGCAGCGGCCATGCTGCGAGTCACACCGGATCGTCTGCTCTCGAACCACGTCGTGTTCGGCCAGCTGTTCGAATCGCTGACGGTCCGGGACCTCCGGATCTACAGCGGGGCCGACCGCGGCAGCGTGTACCACTACCGGGACAACACCGGTCTGGAGTCCGACGCAATCATCGAGCGCACCGATGGTTCCTGGATCGCGGTCGAGGTCAAACTGAACTCCGGCGCCGCGTCGGTCGACAGAGCGGCGAGGTCGCTGCTCAGGCTCAGGAACAAGGTGGCGCTTCAACGTCGAGACGAGCTGGCCGCTCTCTTGGTCGTGACCTCCACCGGTGCCGCCTATCGCCGCCCCGACGGGATCCAGGTAGCTCCCATCACGTCTCTCAGCCCCTGATCAGCGAGAATGAGGGGACCGACTCATCACGCGCGACCTGCGCCTCGTCCGTCGCTTCGCTAACGGGTGTAGGTGATGCGTCAGGAGCACTGGTCGAGAGCGGCCCCACGGACGATCTCTTCTCGCGCCCGCGACACCCCTACACCCAGGATCTGATCGACGCGGTCCCCGGCGGGATGTTCCACTGACGCCAGTGAGTGGCAGTCAACCACATCACACCTGCGGCGGGCGTAGTTTCGAACCTGTGCCGACGGCAGCCGCAACAGCCAAGGCAAGATCGTCAAGGCGAGAGACAGCCTGGAGGTCGAGGCGGCTGACCTGCTCCACAGGTTGCGTCGGTGAGTTATCCGACTCGCGGCTTCAACAGGTGTCGGCGGCTTCGCTCATCGGCGATCGTTGCGATGCAAGCCATGTCGAGCTGTTCGGGGCATTGCTGCCTGGCCGACTCGAGTGAGGCGACCGCTCGGTGGGCGAGCGACACCGCATCCGTGGCATCACGCTTCGTGCACAGGTAGCTATGGTCGTAGTCGGCGAGTATGCGGCGGGTGTAAAGGGCGTCGAAGTCCTCTGCGAACTGCAGCAGATCCTCGTGGCACGCGGGCTTGCCGAACAGCCACGGAACCGTCCCGGAAGCCCGCAGATTGCGGCAGACGGTCCGAGCGGAACCGTGGCTCGCCAGTCGACGCACGGCATGTTGTGCTTCGGTACTCGGGAAGTGGTGAGCGATTTCCTGCGTCAGCGCGGCGAATGCTGCGTAGTACGCCGTCGAAATCGCGCGCCGGAGCCGCGCGGGCGATGGTCGCCCCCGTCCTTCGGGCATGAGGTGCTCGGCCGCCTGCAAGAGCCCTTCGGGATTGAGACCGGTTGCCGCCATGTGTCGGTCAGGCTGGCTGCAATTGCTCGCCGCGTTGATGTCCCGGTTCGGACAACTCCTCTGGGGTGCGGAACAGGCAGTGGACTGTGGCGATGTCACCGACGGCTGCGTAGGTTCGCCGCCGGTATCCGTCCAGTTGCTCCAACGGCCATTCAGCATCGTCGAGCGCCGGAAGTTCCCAGGTCGCCAGAATGATCCACTCGTCGTCGTACTCGAAGTCCGGCTCGACGGAGACGTACCGCACGCGTGCCACGTCCCCGTCCGACTCCAATTCAGCGTTGAGGTTCTCGAAAGCACCCTTCGCCTGCTCCCAGCGCTGCATATCGAGATTCTATCTGCGCCTCGTCCGTCGCTTCGCTGACGGGTGTTGGTGATGCGCCAGAAGCACTGGTCGAGAGCGGCCCCACGGAGGAGATCTTCGCCGGTTGCGCCTGCGCCTACGAGGCCGCCGCGCGAAGCCTGAGTCCGAGTGCCTGCACCACCCGGAGGACGGTGCCGAACTCCGGGTTGCCGCTCGGCGAGAGCGCCTTGTAGAGGCTCTCTCTCCCCAGTCCTGCCTCCTGAGCGACTTCGGTCATCCCCTTGGCTCTGGCGATGTCGCCGAGCACGGCTGCCACGAGCTTGGGGTCGTCCTGCTCAAGTGCCGCCTCCAGGTAGGCGACCATGTCCTCACTGGTCTCCAGGTGCTCCGCCGCGTCCCACGGCCGGGCCTCGGCTCCTTTCACAGCGTGTCCTCCTGCAAGTCGTTCGCGAGTTCCCGTGCTCGCCGGATGTCCCGACCCTGGCTGTCCTTGTCGCCGCCAGCGAGCAGGACGATCAAGGATCGGCCCCTTCGCGAAAAGTAGACCCGGTATCCGGGCCCGTAGTCGATGCGGAGTTCGGAGACACCTCCCCCAGCCGGTCTTGCGTCACCGGGGTTTCCCGGATTATCGGTGCCAGAGGATGCTGATGGGTGCTGCCCAGATACTGTCGCTCACGTCGCTTCGGATGTTGCTGACGTAGCGACCGGTTGTGAGCACCAGCCCGAGCCTGAACCTGTCCCCGAGTCGTTGCGCCAGCCATTCGATGTGCTTGATGTCAGCGGGTCTGTGCCGGTTTGCCGACTTGATCTCAACCGCCACGATGCCCCCGTCGTCGGTTTCGATGATGCCATCGATCTCATGGGTGCCCTTGTGGGTGCGAAGATGACTCAGCGCATCCTGCCTGTCGAGGGCCTCGAGTTCGGCGCGGATCTGACCGAGGGCGAATGTCTCGATGATCCTCCCGTAGAGATCGCCGTTCAGCTTCAACCGGGACAGCGGCACCTTCAGCGCTGCAATCAGCAAGCCGGAGTCACTGAACAGCATCTTCGGAGACTTGGCCAGGTAGGGAATGTCGTCACTGATGAACGCCGGAACCTCGACGGTTAGGTCCAGATCAAGGAGGATGTGCCGGTAGTCGCGGTGGGTTGCCGGATTGACCTTGGCTGCGCTGCGCAGGCTGCCGTCCTCGGGAGACCGTGCGGAATGATGGGCGGCAGCGGTGAGGTATCTGTTGAAATGGGAGGCCGAGCGCCTCGATCCGAAGAGTGGCAGGTCGCGTCGCAGGAGCACTCTCAGGTAGTCGCGGCACCATGTCTGCGAATAGGTTTCAGAGCCGCCGGCTGCACACTCGGGGTAACCACCGACCGCGGCCATGTCCAAGTATTCGAAGATGTCGGGTGTCTGTGCCGGCCGGGCCGCAGGCGGCGTGCCCGACAGTAGATCGACGACTGCGTCGGCCTGTGACGGCGGAGCGACCCGCAGACTCCTCTCGCGCACCGTCATCGGATTGAGGCGGAGAACCGCTGCCCGGCCGGTGAGTGCTTGGATCTCCGAACGGCTTTGAGGCTCGGGTGACCCGGTGAGGATGAACCGGCCCGGCCGGCGGTCCCGATCGACGGTGCGCTTGATCGCCCGCACCACTTCGGGGGCCAACTGCCACTCGTCCACCAAGAGCGGCTCTTGGAACTGCCCGAGGGCGGCTTCGGGGTTGTCCTGGAATACGGTGACCGTGGCCGTGTCGTCGAAGAACGCGCACGACTTGGCCAACTGCTGGGCCGTGGTCGTCTTGCCGACGCCGCGGGCGCCCGTCACCAGCACAACGGGGTGGGTCCGGAGAGCCCGGGCCAGTTGGGCGTCAACGAGCCGAGGAATATAGTTCACGAAGCTTATCGTAGCAGTTCTCGGCGCATTATCATAGCAGTATTCGGAATACTATCCTAGCAGCGTTCAGAGCACGGACGCAGCAGTATTCGGACGCGCTCCCGGCTCTGCCTGGGTGCCGGTGAACCATGTCGTGGTCGTCGTCAGTGCTTCGGCGCTGCCGTCGGCGAAGGGTTACGATCCGCGGCGGGGTGTGGCACCTGTTCCCGAAAGGCGAGGCGTGAAGCCGTGAACACCGATGGCACCGCCGACGGCGCGTGCGCGATGACCGTTACCGGACCGGTGCCGGTGAGCGAGCTCGGCCCCACGCACGTCCACGAGCACCTCCATATCGATTGCCGGCCGCTACTGGAGATCCACGGCTATCCGGCGGTCACCACCGAGCCGCTGAACATGTGCACGGCGGCCGAGGCGCGCTGGAACCCTGGCGGCTTCCCCGACAACTATCACCAGACCGACGTGGAGCAGGTACTGGAGGAGTTGGAGCCGTTCTACGCCGCGGGCGGGCGTACCATCGTGGAGGTCACGCCCTGCCACCTGGCGCGCGAACCGCTGATCCTGCGGGACCTCGCCCGCCGCAGCGGAGTGAACGTGATCATGGGCGGCTTCTACTATCTGGCGGCGTCGCATCCCGAAGGCACTGCCGAGCGCTCCACGGAGGACCTGGCGGCCGAGATGGTGGACGAGTGGCGCAACGGGGTGGGCGACACGGGCATCCGCCCGGGCATCATCGGCGAAGTCGGCACCTACGATCCCGTGCATCCCGAGGAGTTCCGCATGCTGCGGGCCGCCGCCTGGGCGCACAGCGAGACCGACCTGCCCATAACGATCCATCTGCACCCCTGGGGCTTCGAGGGCATCAAGGTGCTGGACGCCCTGGAGGCAGAGGGCGTCGATCCGCGGCGGGTGATCATGGGGCACATGAACACGGCCATCGCCGACCTGCCCTACCAGCTGGAGATGCTGGAGCGCGGCGCCAACCTGGCGTACGACCTGATGGGCTTCGACCATTCGCTCATCGGGCTGGGGAAGTACCCCCCGAGCGACTACGACATCGTGCAGGGCATGGTCGGGCTCGCGCAGCGGGGCCACCTCGAGCAGCTGTTCGTCTCCCAGGACATGGGCGGCGTGAAGACCCGGCTGCTGGCCTACGGCGGCTGGGGCTACGCCCACACCTTGAACCACGTGGTGCCGCTGTTCCGCAACGCAGGCTGGGGCGACGACGAGGTCGAGATCCTGATCGTCGGCAACCCGGCCCGTGTCCTGGCAGTGGAGGGGCTGAGCCGATGACGACCCAGGCACCGAAACTCCCGCTGGGGATCAACGGCGGGCGTGCCGACCTCTTCGAGGAGTTCATGCGGCAGCCCTTCGGGCGGCACACGCCCGACCTGCAGTCACTGCTCAACTACATGCGGGGGATCCCGCTCGTGGGCAAGCACTTCCTGCTGATGACCCGCTCCAACGTGGAGTGGATGCTGGCCCGGTTCACCGAGGGCGATCCGCTGGGCGTCGAGCGCCTGCCCGAGGTCGTCTTCGACGACATCGAAGAGGCCGAGCGCTACGTGTTCCGGGTGCGCTGGGCGGAGATGTTCGGCGGGCTGCCGGCGGGAGCCTCGGGTTCGGTGCCCGAGGAGCCGACGGTGGTCCGCGCCGGCTTCGAGGATCCCGAAATGCTGGCCTACGCCGACCGCCAGACGCTGCGGGCGGGTGAGGAGATCAACTTCAAGGCGTCGTGTTCCGGCGTCGAGACGTACAGGCTCGACGTCGTGCGCCTGCTCAGCCCTGACTTGGGCGACGGGCCGGACGTGCCGCCGTACGTGGCGACCGAGATGGCGACGCCGGTGTGCGGCGAGCACGCGGCCCGGCACCAGGAGATCCATCCGGGATCGTACGTAGCCGTGCCGGCGGGCGCCGGAGGCCACGCCGAGGGGGGCTTCACCATCATGCTCTCGGTGTTCCCGACGCTCCTGGCCGCCGGTCATCAGATGCTGTTCGGCACGTACTGCAACGACACGGCTACCGGTGCCGGTCTCTTCCTGTCTCCCGACGGGCATCTGGGGTTCGTCGTTGGCGACGGGATGATCGGGGAGGTCGTCCTCAGCGATGTCGCTGTCGCCGAGTCCCGCTGGACCTGCGTTGCCGTGAGTTGCGACGGTGCCGGTGGGATCACGTTCAGTGCCGGCGGTCTCGCGTCGCACCGCCTCGAGGATCGCGGCTGGGTGCATGAGCAGCACCATGGAGGCCCGGTCGCAGGTCTCGGAGAGGCTCCCATCCTCATCGGCGCCGAACAGACCGGGGCGGGCCACGCGGTCTCGTGTTTCAACGGCCGGCTCGAGCGCCCGCGGCTGTACGGGCGCGCCCTCGACGACGCCGAGATCGAAGCCGTCGCCGAGCGGGGCCCTGCGGCGGTCGCAGAGGGAGCGCTCGGGGACTGGGATTTCTCCGTCGACATCGGCAGCGAGGACATCTTCGACGTCTCGGGCAACGATCGCCACGGCACCATCGTCAACATGCCGACGCGCGGGGTCGGCGGCTCCAACTGGTCCGGGCTGACGTCGGACTGGCGGGCGGCCCCCGGGGAGTACGGGGCGATCCACTTCCACTGCGACGACATCAGCGACGCCCTCTGGGAGACCACGCAGACGCTGCGCGTTCCAGACGACTGGGCCAGCGGCTGCTACGCGGGCCGGTTCCGGGCCGGCGAGGCGGTGTTCTGGGTGCCGTTCGCGGTGCGCCCGGCCGCGGGTGCGCCCACGAGCGACGTGGCGTTCCTGCTGCCGACCGCCACGTACGGCGCCTACGCGAACTTGCAGATGCGCGTGGTCAGCCCGTTCAACGAGATGATCCACGGGCGTCTGACCGTGCTCGACGAGACCGACCTGCTGATGTTGCGCTTCGGTGAGATCGGCGGGTGTACCTACGACAACCACGCCGACGGCAGCACGGTCGTGCACTCCTCGATGCACCGACCGGTCACCAACTTCCGCCCGCACGGCCGCATGTACAAGTTCTGCCAGGATCTGCTGATCGTGGCGTGGCTGGAGCGCACGGGCGTCGGCTACGACACCATCACCGACGACGACCTGGATCGGGAAGGTCTCGCGGCACTCGCCCCCTACCGGGTCCTCGTCACGAGTTCGCATCCCGAGTACACGAGCACGCCAATGATGGACGCCGTCGAGGGCTTCGTGCGTCGCGGCGGACGGCTGATGAATCTCGGCGGCAACACCTACTGGCACCGCATCGCCTACCACCCCACTCGCTCGGGGATGACCGAGGTGCGCAGGCCCGACCTGCCGCGGATCTGGCGTGCCGACGCCAGCCAGGCCCACGACACGCTCACCGGCGAGCCTGCCGGCACGTGGATCGGCATCGGCCGGGGACCGCACACGATCGGCGGCGTGGGGTTCATCACGCAGGGCTTCGACACCTGCTCCTACTACCGCCGCACGGCGGCCAGTCACGACCCGCGGGCCGCCTTCATCTTCGAGGGCGTCGCGGAGGAGATCATCGGCGACTTCGGCATCCTGCAGGGCGGGGCGGCCGGCTACGAGATCGAGCGGGTCGACGCCGGACTGGGCACGCCGGCGCACACGCTGCTGCTGGCGTCCTCGGAGAACCACTCGAACCTCTACGACCTCATGGTGGCGTCGATCGGCGATGTCCTGCCGAACACCGACCCCGATGCGCCCGAGAAGATCCGCGCCGACATGGTGTTCTTCGAGACCCCCGGCGGGGGTGCCGTCTTCTCCACCGGGTCGATCGCCTGGTCAGGCAGCCTCGGCAACTTCGGCTACGACAACAACGTCGCCGCTGTCAGCAACAACGTGCTGCGCCGCTTCATGGATCCCGAGCCGTTCGTCATGCCCGCCGGAATCACCTGATTGTGATGCTCCCACGCGGCTACCTGCTCGCCGCCTTTCCGGCGAAGGCCGGAATCCAGTGCCAGTGGAGCAGTTCTCGTGACTGATCACGCGGGCGTCGGCTACGGGGCTTTGGGAGCCGGCCTGGAGGGCCGCGGCGTGATCGTGACCGGCGCCGCCCGCGGGGTCGGAGCCGCCACGGCGCGGGCCATGGCGGCCGCCGGCGCCCGGGTGGCCGCCTTGGACATCAACGCCGCCGGGCTGGCCGGGTTGGTCGCGGGACTGGACGGCACGGGACACCGTGCGATCACGTTCGACCTGCGCGATGTGGCGGCCATCGACGATCTCGTGGCCGGGATCATCGAGGATCTCGGCGACATCTGGGCGCTCGCCCACGTGGCGGCTCTGCTGCGGCGCCAGGACGTCGATGATGTGACGCCCGAGGACTGGGACGCCCAGAACGACGTCAACATGAAGGCCACGTTCTTCCTGAACAGGGCTGTCGGCAACGCCATGATCGCCGCCGGCGGTGGCGGGAGGATCATCAACTTCAGTTCGGGGGGATGGTGGAACGGGCCCGTGTTCGGCAGCGACGCCTATCTCGCGGGCAAGGCCGGTGTGATCACGCTCAGCCGCGGCTTCGCCCGCCGCTTCGGCCCGCACGGCATTCTCGTGAACTCCATCGCGCCCGGCCAGGTCGACACACCGATGCAGCACGACGACCTGCCCCCCGAGATAGAGGAGGCCTCGACGAAGGCCTGCCCCGTGGGCCGGATCGGGCAGCCCGAGGAGTTGGCCGCCGTCGTGGTGTTCCTGGCGTCGATCCATGCCGGCTTCGTCAACGGCGCCACGCTCAACGTGAGCGGGGGCGGCCTCATCTACTGAGCGGGCCGTGACCGAGGGGTTCACTCTCCCCGTTCCCAGCGCCGCGAGAGCGCCGAGGGCGGCCTGCCACCTCCCGTCCGCCACCCCCGGTGGCCATCGGGGGCGAATGTGACGACGGCCGTGGAGGTTCGCTGGGCCCTGGCCCCCGACGCGCTGTTCGACGGTGAGCGGTTGCGGCGGGCCCACGCCGTCGTGGTCGAGGGCGAGCGCGTCGTCGGCGTCGAAGCAGTGGGGGCGTTGCCGGACGGCATGGAGGCGCGTCAACTGCCCGGTTGCACGCTGCTGCCGGGTCTGATCGACTGCCACACTCACATCTCGGACTGGATGCTCCCGGCGTTCCTGGCGGCCGGGGTCACGGCGATACGCGACACCGGCAACGACCCGGTCTGGATCCTCGATCGCCGCGAGCGCACCAGAGCCGACCCGATGGCGGGCCCCGACATTCTCTGCTGCGGCCCCCTGCTGGACGGCGACTCGGCGTTCTGGCCGCGGATCGGGCGCCCGCATACCGACGCGGCGGCGATCCGGCGCTCGGTCGACGAGATGGCCGAGCGCGGCGTGGATGCCGTGAAGCTCTACGTGCACCTGACCACCGAGCAGATCGGCGCCGCGGCGACCCAGGCCGACCGCCGCGGTCTGCCGCTCCTTGCCCACCTGGGTCCGTCGGTGGACCTGGCCACGGCAGTCTCGGCGGGCGTGCGCGAGGTGCAGCACCTCACGGGCTGCGTCCACCACGTCGAGGGGTGGCGGACCAACGTGGAGGAGGTGGCCGAGTCAGCCGCCTCACTTGCTGCGGCGGGTGTCGTCCAGTGCCCGACTCTGGTGGTCTGGGACCGGCTCTGCCGCCTGAGCGACGCAGCATTCCTCCACGACCGGCGCGACCGCTGGGTCCACCCGGACGTCGCCGCCGTCTGGCATCGCTTCCCGCACCGCACCGGCGAGGTGACCGACCGCCTGGACCGCCAGCGCAGCGTCAACACCATGAAGCGGATCCTGGGCGCCCTGGCCGCCGCCGGCTGCACCGTCATCGCCGGCTCCGACTCGCCGTTCCCTCACCTGGTGCCCGGGTTCTCCCTGCACGACGAACTGTCGCTACTGGTCGACGCCGGCCTCGACCCCGCGGCCGCCCTGGCGTCGGCCACGTCGGTCGCCGCCGACCGGCTCGGCCTCGCCGACGCCGGGCGGATCAGACCGGGCTCGATCGCCGACATGGTCGCGGTGGACGGTGATCCCCTCGACGACATCCGCGTGCTGTCGGACGTGCGCCTCGTGCTGCGCCGGGGACGCATCGTGGATTTCGACGCACTGGCCGCAACCGCCGCCGAGGCGTTCGCCCGGCCGCCCGAGGACCCTTTCTCCCAACTGATGATCGACTTCGCCACGCCGGCGGCCGGCGGGAGCTAGCGCGCCTCGGCGTCCCTCTTCTCGTCATTCCGGCGGAGGCCGGAATCCAGGGCCCGAATCCACTGTCCGGCGGTCCGGGTGGCGCTGCGGGCCGACGACCCGGCGCCCTCCTACAGGAACCCGCCGTCGAGTACCCGCTGCTCGGCGCCGGAGGGGCTGTAGAGGAAGTAGACAGTCACCGGCTCGTCGCCGTCGTTCACGAACTGGTGGTCGGTGCCGGGCGGGGTGTACACCACGTCACCGGGTGCCACCGGCCTGTCCTCGTCGCCGATCCGCGCCCGCCCCTGGCCCGACAGGATCATCCAGACCTCCGTCGTTCCGGGGTGGGAATGGCGCGTCCCGACGACCCCGGCGGGAATCTGGGTCATCCCGACCGCGAAGTCGCCCATCCCCTCCTGCAGCAGCGGGGACAGCAACACCCGCACGTCGCGGGTTGCCGGGGCCGGGGTCACGAAGCCGACACCGTCGTCGCGGTTCAGGAACAGCGGCTCGTTGGCCGTTGGGTTCGATGTCATCGTGTCGATCTCCTGATCGTGGCCGGAGCCGGCTCAGACCCGCCGCGGGTCGGTGTTGTCACCGAAGGCGTACTCGGGTCCTTTCACCGTGCCCACGCCGTAGCCGGTGCCCCAGTCGTAGGGGGGATCGCCGGCCTGCTCCTCGGCCCACTGCTTCAGCGGGATGTTGTCCCAGTCGGCGGCGAACCAGTACTGCGAGTCGGGGTGGTTCTTCGGGTCGGGTCCGAGGGGGTGGGAGAGGTTGCCCATGGCGCCCAGCAGCTGGCGGCGGATGGGGTCACTGCGGGCCACGAGGTCGGGATCCTGCTCCACGTGGCCGGACGGGCGGATCCAGCGGGGCGCGTAGCTGATGTAGAGGGCGCGGCGCTCGTGCGTGCCCAGGTTCGGGCCGGCGGCGTGCAGCAGCGTGGGGCGCCACATCATGAGGCTGCCCGGCGGCACCTTCAACTCGAAGACGTCCTCGGGGCGGATGTCCTCCCGCCAGCGGGCCCGCCGCTCCATGCCCCAGAGGTGGCTGCCGGGCACGAAGAGGATGGAGGCGTGGCCGGGCTCGGTGGCGTCGGAGACGTACCAGCCGATCTTGAAGTCCAGCCAGGGCATCGGGCCGTCGATGCCGATGCCCGTGAACTCCTCCTCGTAGTCGAAGTGCCAGCCCAGCGAGAGGGCCGACGGGTGCCGGCCGGGCGTGGGTGGTGTCCAGAGAATTACGCTGTCGCGGTTCTGCAGGTTCCAACCCACGATGTCGACCACGTAGCGCAGGATGTCCGGCCGATCCATGAGGTTCAGGAACGCCTCGTGCTTCACGAGCCCGTTGCGGCAGCTGAGCTGGGCGTCGGGGGCCATGCCGCGCTCGCGGCGGAGCCGTGCCCCGACCTCCTCGAAGGCATCGTTGAGGACCGCCACCTCGCCGGCGTCCAGGTACTCCTCGATGACGAAGAACCCCTGGGTGTTCAGGAGTTCCTTCTGCTCCGACGTTGCTGCCAGTGCCACTGAGCTCCCCCCGTCCGGATCGGTTGCCGAACGCCGAGGCTAACGGAGAATCGGCGGCCGGTCGCACCCCGCGCCGGGGTCCCGCGGTCCCCCTGGCCGCGGATCATGGCGTCTCCGCCGGTGACCGGACACGATTCTGACCGCCGGAGCGACATTTACTATGCTGCCCCGGACGTTTGGTCGTGGCCGTTGCGGGCTGCGGACACGGAATGAGGGAGAGAACATGATTTCCAGACGTAGGAATCTCTGGCTGGCCGCCGCACTTGGGGTGGCGTTAGCTCTGGTGGCAAGTGCCTGTGCCGCGGATGACTCGGCCCAGGATGCAGCCGACGCGGCGATGGCCGAGGCCGGTGCCGCCCGCTCGGATGCTTCTGCGGCGATGTCCGAAGCACAGAGTGCTGGCTCGGCCGCTGCTGCCGGAGCGGCCGACGCTGCCGCGGCAGGTGCCGAGGCCAGTGCGGCGAGCGCGACCGCAGACGCCGCCGCCGCCGCAGCCGATGCGGCGAGCGCCGAGGCGGCCGCGGCAAGCGCCGCCGCCGACGCAGCCGAGGCTGCCGCCGACCTCGCACTCGCGACCGCCGAGGGCAGCGAGGAAGCCGTGGCGGCCGCCGAAGCGGCCCTTGCCGACGCGCAGGCCGCAGCCGAGGCCGCCAGTGACGAGGCTGCTTCCGCGAGGGCAGAGGCCGCCGCCGCCCAGGCCGACGCCGAGGCCGCCCAGGCTGAGGCCGCCGCCGCCCAGGAAGAGGCCGCTGCTGCTCAGGCTGAGGCCGCCTCGGCTCGCGAGGAGGCGGCTACGGCTCGCGAGGAGGCGGCCGATGTGGCCCGCCACAACGTGAGGGCCATCGCGGGCGACTACGAGGCGGTCATCCGCCCCGCCACCCAGCGTTGGACGATCGGCCACGCCGACGGCCTTGCCGGCATCCCGTTCACCGACTCGGTCACCGACAGCATCTACGAGGTCGCCGACGCCATGGGCGTGGACATCATCTTCTGCGACAACGCCTACGACCAGGAGAAGACCGTCGAGTGCGCCAACCTGATCGTGGCGCAGGAGGCCGACGGTGTGATCTTCGCCAACTGGATCGCCGGCACCGAGGAGCTGATCGCGGGCATCTACATCGACGGCGGTCTGCCCTGCATCACCTGGGACGGCCCGCATCCGGGTTGCAAGAACTTCGGTCCCGACAACTTCGAGGCCTCCGTCGAGGCTGGCCGCTACCTGGCGGGCTTCGCCCAGGAGCAGGGCTGGGATCCCGCCGAGACCGAACTGGTGGTCATCTGGACCCAGGGCGTGCAGGTCATGGGCGAGCGTCGCGACGGTGCGATCGCCGGCGTGCTGGAGTCCTTCCCCATCCCCGAGGAGAACATCCACGTGGACATCCCGCACGCGGCACTCGACGACGTGTTCCCGCTGGTGACGGACTGGGCGACCGCCAACCCCGACGCCAAGAACGTGCTCTGCTTCGGCCACAGCGACCAGCCCGGCGTGGACTGCGCCCTGGCCCTGGAGCAGGCCGGCTTCCTCGGCCGGGCCGCGGCGGCCAGCCTGGGTGCCTCCGACGAGGCGCTCGTGGACCTGCGCCAGCGCACCGACGAGGAGTCGGTCTTCAAGGCCACCATCTCGTTCTTCCCCGAGCGCTACGGGCAGTACCTGGTGCCGGCCGTGGTGGACATGCTCGAGGGCCGGATCGTGCCCGACCGGGTCATCCCTGCGGTGGAGCCGGTAACCCGCGAGACCGTCCACGAGTTGTACCCCGAGTAGGCGATCAGCACGGATCGGCGTGTGCATCCCGGCGGACATCCGCCGGGATGCACAACGCCCGGTCGTGCGCCAGTTGCCCTTCCTTGAGCGGAGGTGGCCATGATCGACTCGATAGTCCGCACGAATCCGCTGGCGTGATGACCCGTCCCTGTTCGCCGACCTACGGGGAGTCGTGATGCCCCCACTTCTCAGCATGATGGGCGTGTCGAAGGCCTTCGGTCACGTCGTGGCCCTCGCCGGGGTCGACCTCGAGATCCAACCCGGCGAGGTGATCGGCCTGCTGGGTGACAACGGCGCCGGCAAGTCGACGCTTATCAAGATCCTCTCCGGCGTCTACTACGCCGATGAGGGGAGCTTCACCCGCAACGGCGAGCCGGTCACGATCACCGATCCCAACGACGCCATGGCCCTCGGCATCGCCACGGTGTACCAGGATCTCTCGCTCGTTGAGACGCGCCCGGTGGCCCACAACATCTACCTCGGGAGGGAGCCGCGACGTTGGGGCATCGTGTTGAACCGCCGCAAGATGGAGCGTGACGCCACCGAGTTGCTGGAGCGCCTCAACATCAGGCTTCCCTCGGTACGCGTCGACGTGGGCGTGCTCTCGGGGGGCCAGCGCCAGGCGGTGGCCATCTCCCGGGCCGTGGCCCAGGGCGGCGACATCCTGCTGCTCGACGAGCCGACCGCCTCGCTCGGCGTGGAGCAGACCGCCCAGGTACACGACCTCGTCGTCGACATGAAGTCCCACGGCAGCGCCATCGTCCTCATCACCCACGACCTCAGCGACATCCTCGACATCGCCGACCGGATCGTCGTGCTGCGCCAGGGTCGGCTGTGGGCCGACACGCCCTCTGCGGCCACGACCCAGACGGAGGTCATCGGCTGGATCACCGGGGCGCTGCCGTCGCAGTTCGCCAACGGCACCTCGACCAACGGCACCTCGACCAACGGAGGGTCGTCGTGATCCGGTCTCCGGAGCAGCGGGCATGGCCGGCGGCTTGAGTTCCCGGATCCTGGACTGGGGCATGAGTGGCCTGCTCGTGTCGCCCGAGGACCGCCGGCACCCCTGGTGGCCGTTCAGGCGCCTCAACGACTGGACGATCCCCGGTCTGCTCGTCGCGCTCGCGGGCCTGTGCATCTACTCGTGGCAGCGCTCTCCCTACTTCTTCACCGTCAACAACTTCGTGAACATCGGCGAGGCCCTCTCCATCCGGGGACTCATGGCCGTCGGACTCACGGTGCTGCTGATCAGCGGCGGCCTCGACCTGTCGATAGCCGCCGTGGCCGCGTTCACCGGGATGTTCGCCGCCATGATGATCAACGCCGGCGTCAACGGCGCCGTCTCGGGACTGGTCGCCCTTGCGTGCGCCGCCACCATGGGGCTCATCAACGCCTTCATCATCGTGCGGCTCCGGGTCAACCCGATCATCGCCACACTCGGCACCCTCCTGCTGTTCCGGGGGCTCGCCTTCGTGGTCAGCGAGGGCGACAACATCGTCATCGGCGTCAACGCCTGGAGCACCTTCGGTCGGGGCGAGGCGCTGGGCATCAAGGTGACGCTGTGGGTGTTCGCCGGGGTGCTGGTGTTCGGCATGTGGTTCATGCGCCACTCGTTCATCGGGAACAACCTCTATGCCATCGGCGGCAACCCCTCGGCCTGCCGGAATGTGGGCATGAAGGTGGACCGCATCCGCATGTGGTCGTACGTGGCGATGGCCATCCTGTCGGGCATCGCCGGCATCGCCTTGATGTCACGGGGTGGGACCGCCCAACCGGCCGCCTTCGAGGGGGCCGAATTGGAGATCATCACCGCGGTGTTCCTCGGGGGTGTGGCCCTCACCGGAGGCCGAGGCAGCCTGCTGGGCACGTTCCTGGGCCTGATCATCATCGGTGTCATCACCAACAGCTTCGTTCTCACCAACGTGCCGATCTACTGGCAGATGGTCGTCCGGGGCATCATCCTGATCCTGGCCGTCTCCATCGACAGCATCCGAAGAGGCGGCGGCTACCGGTGAGGTAGGGGTCGGCACCCACCGGCCCCGTACTCAGTTCGTCGTTCCGGCGGAGAGCCTGCCCCGGACCCGATCCGGGGCCGGACTCCAGAGCAATGGCCAGGGGACCCCAGCCTCTCACTTGGCGGTCCGGGCGGTTGCGGTCCAGCAGATGGGACTCGAGATGGATGAGTATTGGTTGTTGCAGGCTTTATGGGAATATCTCGACAAATACCGCAAACGTCGATAATCCCGACAATAGCCAATCGTCGGGGTGTGGACTCCGTTTCGATGTGACCGAGGGATACCCGTACTTCCTGCAGGAGTTCGGGAAGCAGTCCTGGGACATCGCCGCCGGTCCTGCCACGATCACGAGGGGCGATGTGGAGGCTGCTGTTCCCGTAGCCAAGGAGGAACTCGACACCGGCTTCTTCCGGGTTCGCCTCGACCGGAGCACTCCCGGCGAGCGGGCCTACCTCTCGGCGATGGCCTCCCTCGGCGCCGGGCCCTATAGATCCGCCGACGTGGCCGCCGTGATGGGACGCACGACGCCGGGCGCCGGATCGCTGCGTGATGCCCTGATCAAGCGCGGCCTCTGCCACGCGCCTCGCCGCGGCGTCATCGCGTTCACAGTGCCCATGTTCGATGACTTCGTCCGTCGCCGGCTGACGCACCGGCCATCCCTGGAGGCGCGGCTCGAGGCGGAGCGTCGGCGCCAACGCGCGGGAGGGATCGACGACACTGCGGAGCGATTCGGGCGACTGCCTGCGCTCGACGAGCGGGAGCCTGACGGCATCATCGGCTACGACGATCACGGGCTGCCGTCGTGAACGTCGTCGACACCTCGGTGATCGTCGCTGCGCTCTTCGGCGGAGACGACTTCTCCCGAACCGACGCGCTCGTGGGCTGACCGGGCCGCGCGCCCCGGCCACTCACTCGGCGGACAACCCCTCTGGCTGACTGTGATCAACCCGATAGCCATTTGCACCTAGGATCCATTGGGGATCGTGACCGCGCATTTTGCTGTTGAGAAGGCGGCGCCGGTCTCGGCGTTCGCTTCGGCCGCGTTGTCTCTGTCGTTCAGGGTTCCCGAGTTGGCGGCCACGATGTGGGTGGTCCCGGTCTTCGTCGCGACGGTGGCGGGCTCCCACTGTGCGGAGAGGCCGGCGATGTCACCGTAGGTGATCGCGAGCCGGGCGCACTCGTCGGTACCCGCTGCGTTGACGGCGTTCTGCTTGTCGATGATCGCATCCATCGCCGCCGTCCCCGAGCCGGCGTTGGCGGTGTTCAGTGACGTGACCTCGGCGGCGGTGTCGACGGCCTGCGCCTCGGCGAGTGTCGGCAGCAGCGCCCTCTTCTCGCGGGTGATGCGTTCGGCGGCGACCTGGGCGGCTGTGCCCCGGGCGCTGCTGCCGCTGATCTGTTCGGCGGTGTCGTCGACGACGTTCTGGACGAGCACCACGGCGAGCGCGGCGAGGCCGGCCACGGCGGCGACGATTAGCAGCCATTCGAGCGTGGTCAGGCCGCGCTCGTCGGCCCGACCCCGGCGGAGCCGCCCGACTGCCTGCGTCGCGCGGCGCAGCGTTCCGTACGCAGGGTCGGCGGTCGTTGTGGTCTTCTGCGTTGCCTGCATGGAGTGCTCCTTGTGCGGTGCTCGTGGTGTTTGCGTAGGCGACTCTCGGGTCTCCCCGATGGCTGACGGTGCCTCCGAGGTTGCCCGCTCAGGAGCGGGTGTGAACGACCGGATTGCTGCGGGACAGCAGCGGCCGTGAGACCGCAATTCAGCCGCCCATCCCGGCGATGCCGCCGCCGGTGAGCGCCGTGAACGGCGGGTAGATGAGGATTCCGGCCAGAGCGATCGCCACGCCCGTGGCGGGCAGAACGATGATCTGGGCGCGGCGGGCCGCCTTCTCGCGTTCGCGGCTCGTCTCCTCGTCCCACAGAGCGTCGGCGGCCACCAGGATGGCTTCCGAGAGGCGCGTGCCACGACTGACCGCTAGGCCGAGGGAAGAGACGATCGGCACGAGGTTCGTGATTCCGTACCGGTCGACGAGATCGACGAGACCCTCCCAGGGCGGGCGCCGCTCTTGCTGGGCCGCTAGCAGGAACCGGTGCAGCAACCGCCACCCTGGCCGGCGCCCGGCACGGGACGCGACGAGCATGGCCGCCGCCGGATCGGCGCCAGCGGAGACCTGCTGGGCCACGAGGATCGCCCAGTATCGAACGATCCTGTCCATCTCGTCGCGGAGCTTCCTGGCGGTGTCTCGCACGCCCAGCAGCGGGAGGAGCCGGCCCACGAGTGCGCACCCGCCTGTGAGTAGCGCGAAGCTCGCCGGCCCGCGGCCGGTCAACGACGCGATCACCACACCCGCGGCGAGTCCGCCGAATAGGCCCAGGATGCGCTGGCGAGCGTAGGTGACCGGGGTGAGGCCGACGAGGCGCAGGTTCGGCAACTCGCCGGCGGGGCGGGCGATCAGCGACATCAACGGCGGCACGGGCGCCTCGACGGCGGTGTGGCCGGCTGTCGGCGAGGCGGGGTCCACAGCAGGAGCCGGCTCGGGTCCTGTCTCGGCCGCTGCGGCGCCCGGGCGCGGTCGGCGCAGGCCGAGCACCACGAGCGCAACGCCGACGAGCGCCGCGGCGGCGACGATGAAGGCACCGGGGTTCACAGCGGGTCCTTCATGGTCTCCCGGCGGGTGGGCGGCGCCAACACCGAGCGCTTCTCGCGGACCACCGAGTGGTGCACCAGGAATGTCGTCGCGATGAGCAGCAGCCCGGAGATGCCCACGAGCACGAGTTGACCGGCCCCGGCGCGGTAGGGCTCGAAGTAGGCGGGGTTGTTGCGGTACATGAGGATGACGACGCCGGCTGCGAGGGACAGCAGGGTGATCGTCTGGGTCCAGAGTTGCACCACGGCCTCCGTCCTGCGGTTGTGCAGTTCGACGATGTCGCTGATGCGGGCGTTCAGATCCAGCAGGGGTGAGGCCACCGAACCCCCGGTTGTGGCAGCCATGCGCAGCCCGGCGGCCACTTCGGGCTCCCAGACGTGGCCGGCGGCACCCAACTCCTCGAGCGCCGCGTCAATGCCGTCGACCCTTGACCTCGCCGCGACGACTTCGAGCGTGGGGCGCAATTCCGGCGGCGCGTACGGCACGCTGGCGGCGATGGCGTCGTTGAGCCCGGCGCCGGCGCGGGCCAACTCGGCGAGTTGACGGGTCCAGAGCTGCCAGGCCCGTGCGAGCTTGGACTGTTCGCGGCGGCGGCGGGGCGCAGCCATGAACGGCGGGAGCAGCGCGCCCAAGCCGCCGAGCAGCACCGCCATGCCCAGCAGCCCGGTGGCATACCAGCCGAGGATCAGGCCTCCCAGGGCGCCGAGGATCTGTGCCAGCCCCACCTTCGACAGCCGGCGCCGCCCGGCTCCGGCGGGATTCTTGGGATGCTCCGGCTCGGGTTCACCGCGGGCACTGCGCCGCGCCCCTGAGGCGCCAGTCGCTCCGGCGGTGATCACGGCAAGACCCACCACGGCTGCTGCGACGAACAACAGCCCGCTCACGGCGTCCTCACGGGGCTACGAGGTCGCGGGCCCGCTGCACGGAGTCGAGGAGACCCTCAGGGGGCCAGCGCGACGTGTCGAGGCCGCCTTCGAGGATGCGATCGATCACCTCGGGATTGCGGGGTTGGGAGCGCAGCATCAGCGGGGCATTGCGTGACGTGCGCCCGAAGATCTCATGGGTCTCGAAACGCTCACCGTCGGCGCAGGAGACCTCGGCGATGGAATTGACGCCCCGGAATCCGGTACGGGGGTCGCCGCGCAGGTGCACGACGAGGTGGATCACCTCGGCGACCTCCTGTACGAGTGCCGACTGGATCCCGGCGCCGCCCGCCGCCAGGCAGTAGCGCACGAGCCGGCTGAGCGCCTGGCGCGGCGAGGAGGCGTGGATCGTGGCCATGGAGCCGTCCGAGCCGGTGCCGCACGCTGACAGGAAGGTGGCGGCCTCGGACCCGCGCAACTCGCCGACGATGACCCGGTCGGCGCCCGAGCGCAGCGACCGCTTGGCGAGTTCCTCCATGCTGATCTCGCCGGAGCCGTCGCTGTTGGCCTCGCGGGTCTCGACGGCGAATGTCAGCGGGTGCGACTGGTCGAGGAACAACTCGAATGTTTGCTCGAGGGTGCAGACCACCTCTGAAGGCCCGACCTCGGCGAGCAGGGCGCGCAGCAGCGTCGTCTTGCCGGCGCCGAGGGCGCCGCACACCAGGATGTTGGCCGGCCCGGGCGGGCGCACCGCGGCGCGCAGGAACTCGGCCGCCTGCTCCGAGAGCGACCCGGACTCCACGAGATCGTCGAGCCGCACGTCGCGGTGGCGGTGGCAGCGCACCGTCAGGAACGGGGCGCCGCACACCTCCATGGCCGCGAAGACGCGTTCGCCGGTGCGCAGGCGCAGATCCAGCAGCGGCGAGGACTGGTCGAAGCGGCGACCCGTCTGGCCGTGCGTGGTGGCCAGGTGGGCAACGTAGCGGACCATGTCCTCCTCGTCGCCGAACACGGGCTCACCCACGAGCTCCTGGCGGCCCCCCGACAGGCCCAGCATCACCAGCTCGGGTCCGAAGCAGTAGATGTTCTCGACGTCGTTGCGCTCGAGGAAGCGCTGCAGCGGGCCGGCCCCGAGCAGCCCCGCCATCTCCTCCTGCAGCCAGCGCAGATCGTCGTCGGACAGCACCCGGCCGGTGGTGTTGAGTTCCCGCGCCAGGCGCGAACGGATGGCGCCGTCGGCAAGATCCCGGCAGCCCTCGGCCACGGCCAGCGGCTCGTCGTCGTTCTCCTCGACGTTCAGCCGGTAGTCCTGGACGAGCGGCAGCACCTCGTCCCAGATCTCCTCACGCAGAGACATCCCGCCTCCTCCACTGGCGCGTCCGGTTCTCGGACTCGGCCTCCGCGTCGGCTCCGGCGCCGGTCCGGGCCGGGGTCGCAGAGGTCGGTGCCGCGAGCCGGTCCTGGGGCAGCGATGTCACGACGGTCCCCGGATCGCCGGTGGCGTCGATGACCCCGCTGAGGCGACCCGTCACCTCGGCGAGGACCGTCCCGAAGGACGAGTCGCGGCCCCGGAACCGCATCCTGAGGAGCTTCTCGTCGGAGATGAGCGGCAGGCGGCCGATCACCTCGAGTCCGGTGATCCGCTGCAGCGCATCGTCGGCCGGCGGGGAGTCCGCCTCGGCGAGGAGCAGGCGCAACTGCGCGGCGCTGCCGGACAGGCCGGCCTGTCGCAGCCAGGCGGCGAACGCCTCCGCGGTCCCCTCGCCGGCGAAGCGCTTGTGATGGACCAGCGCCGAGGCGTGCTCGAGCAGCGGCAGGACGGCGTCGAACTGCTGCCACGACGGTACCGAGACGATCACCCGCCGAGTGCGGTCGAGTTCGCGCAACTCGGCAGCGCGCTCGGCCAGCCAGCCGCCGGCGACGCGCCCGCCGGCGGCGCTGTCGGGCGCGAACAGCAGCCACAGCGACTCGGGCCGGGCGCCCAGGCTGTAGCAGTGCGCAGCCAGCGCGTCGACCCGCATCGGGTCTCGCGCTGCGATGAGTGTCGGCAGGCCGCGGGCAGCCGGCGAGAACGGCGCGCCGAGGGCTCGGCCGCATCGCCGCGCCAGGCGCGACCCGGTGGCGTCGGCGTCGACGAACAGCGCCCTCCGGTCGCTCTCGCTGAGCCGCCGGCCGAGCGCCAACGCCAACGATCCCGTGTCGAGGCGCGTCCGGTCGCCGCCGGCGACGACTAGCACGGTGCGTCTCCTACGGCGCCCATTGCAGGTACGCCGCGTCCACGGCCTCCACCAAGGCTCTGACCTCGGACGCGTCGAGTTTGCGGTCCGCCGGCTGGTTCACCGGCAGCACGATCGGCGTGGCGCCCAGTCGTTGAGGCAGGTACGTGTAGTAGGCCCAGCGGTCGGGAGGAGCCCAGAACGTGGCGACGCCGCCGTCCCAACCCTCCAGCACCCGCGACTCGATGACGCTCGGCGGGCGGCCGGGATCACCCAGCCCTAGATCGTTGATCTGCGCCGGCCGGCCCGGATCGACGATCAGTACCAGATCGCCGTCCCGGAGCGGCGCAGCGGCACCGGCCTCATCAAGCGGCAGGCTCACCTGGAACCACCCTGCCGGCGCCGTCGGCAGGGCCGCCACGTCCTGTCGCCACCGGGACTCCCACACGGCGTCGAGTTGGGCCGCCATCTGCTCGGCGTCGGTGCCGTCGGGGACCGGCAGAACCAGCGGGTCCGCCCCGATCTCGGTCGCCAGGAGCCGCCACTCGATCCATTCCCGCGGCGGCACGAACAGGCGCACCGACGTCCCCTGGAATTCCCGCAACTCGAGCGTGCGAATCACGCGGCGCGGCCTGCCCGAGTCACTTGCGGTCGGTTCGGCGCCCGGGTCGACCAGCAGCACCAAGTCGCCCGTGCGCACGCCGGACGGCACGAGACGCGTGTCGAGCGGCACGATCACCTCCAACTCGCCCGGACCGGCCCCGTGAACGGGCTCGGGCTCCGGCAGCGACGCCTCAATGAACTGCGCCTCCGCCTCCCACTCGGCTGCCCACACCTCGTTGAGACTTCTCGCCATCGCCTCGGGGTCTCCACCGGGCGGGACAGGCAGGACCTGTGGAGCCGACCCCAACGCCGCGTGCACGTCCCGCCATTGGGCCCACTCCGCCGGCGGCACGAACATCCGCATCGAGCTGCCGTCGAAGTCGCGCAACTCGAGCCACTGGAACACCTGGCGAGGCCGCCCCGGGTCTCTTTCGGTGGGGGGCGCGCCCGGATCCACCAGGAGCACGAGATCGCCGCGCTGCGGTGGAGTCGGGACGAGACTTGTGTCGAGCGGGACGATGACCTCCAGATCCTCGCCCGAAGGCGCCCCGGCGGGGTCGAAGAACAGGCCGCCGTGCACGACGGCACCCGCCGGGATCGGCGCCAGGGCCACGAGGCCGCTGAGCGCGCCGGCGGCCATCGGTGACCAGGCGATGTGGGGGATGCCGCCGATGTCGACGCGGACGCCGGCCAAATCGCCCGCGGACACCGCACTGCCGCGGGGAATGTCCACCGCGGCGACGAGGACCTGCTGCGGCTCCTCGAAGAAGCCGGAGGTGAGCAGGTAGCCCGCCACCCCGCCGAGGAGCACGAGAACACCGAGCAGAACGATGAGGAGACGGCGCCGCGATCCGGAACTCCCGGTCGTCGCGACGGCGGCCGGCTCGCCGGGTTGCTGGTCGGATGAGACTGTTCCGAGGACTGACACGGCCTGTGACAACGAACCTTTCTACCGGGTGCCGCGCACTTGGCTTCGAGGAGCAAGGGACCGGCATGCCGATGGCTCGGTGGGACCGACCGAACTGTCCTCGAGACAGGCGATGCGCCGCGAGGCGTCAATCCAGCGGTGGTGCAGCAATGTGACCTCCGAGGTGCCCAGAACCGGCAGCGGCACAGCGTTAATATCTGTATCCTACTGAATACTTGGTGAAAGCTGCAATCCATCGGAAACCGTCCACGTGCCGGAGGAGAGGATCGGGCGGGCATCGCCGTGTCTGTAAGGTGTGTTCATCGTGGACGAACTCGTCGACCTCATTGCGGGCCGTGCGGTGGCCGACGGATCCAACGAGTCATCCTGGCCGGGCCTCACCTACTACCGGTTCAATGGCCCGGCGCGGGTCCACGACCAAGTCGCGAGATCGCTGTCGATCTATGTCGTTGCCCAGGGTCACGGACGGGTCGAATTCAATGATCGGACTTGCGTATGCGGCCCTGCTGACTTCTTCGTCGTGGCGCAGGGCACGCGGCTGGTAGCCGACGTGCTCGAGGCTTCGCGCGACAGGCCGCTGCTCGCAGCGAGCCTGCGGATCGATCCCGTGCTCACGATCGAGTTGCTGAGCCAGATCGAACAGTGCCTCGAGAGGCCGCGGGCGGCGGCCGGCCGCCCGGCCGGGGGGGCGGGCGCGCGCGGGGCGGGGGGGGGG
>JAPOVS010000050.1:42387-51660 GCA_026708055.1 bacterium
CTTGGCGGCGGGCCGCTGGTCCCCGCGGGCCTGCGGTTCCTCCCCCCGTCTCCCGTCGGTTTTTTTTCCCACCCCCCCCCCCCCCCCGCGGGGCCCCCCCCCCCCCCCCCCCCCGTCGGGCCGGACGAGCCGCCGGCCGGCGTCGGCCGACTCGGTCACGAACTCACCGGCGCGTTGGCGCGGTTCATCCGGGCGACCGACACCGACGCGGATCGTCATGTCCTCGCCCCCCTCGCCCTCCGGGAGACCGCCTACAGGGTGTTGCGGACCGGGCAGGGGGCAGCGCTCGCCGAGGCGGCGTACCGCGAGAACGCCGGTGATCGGATCAGCGCCGCCATCGCGTTCATGCGGAACGAACTGGACAAACCGATCAAGGTGGAAGACATGGCGAACCATGTGTCGATGCCGGTGTCGACGTTCGCGCACCTCTTCAAGGCGAGCACCGGCTCGGCGCCCTACCAGTACCTGAAGCGGCTGCGGTTGGATCGGGCGCGAGCGCTGCTCGTGGAGGAGAACCGGGCGGTGAGCGAAGCGTGCGAGGCCGTCGGCTACAGCACGGTCAGCCACTTCATCTCCGAGTTCAAGCGCACGTACGGCGAGACGCCCCGCGCCTACGCCAGCAGGCTGCGACGCCTCGGGATGCCGCACTCGCCCCTCGCGGACGAGCAGAGCCCGGAACGGACCCGAGCGGACGCTGTGCAGCACCCGCGTCGTGGGTAGGCGGGTGCCCGGCCGGCCCACAACGGACGGTCACGGCGAGTCGCGGAAGGTGAGCTCGCATCGAAACGGGCGCTCGGCCGCGGATGACGCGACGAGGGCGGCGCCGAGTACGACCTCACCGAACCGGCGGGCCGTGGCCAGCTCCTCACAGCGCGACCGGAACGGTGCCACGAAGGCGGGATCGTCGGGGCGGAACGACGGATCCGCCGCCGCCTCCCGGACAGCCGCCTCGTAGGCCTCGTCCACGACGAAGCTGGCCGCGACCTCCGCGTCGAGCATCAGAACCGCCGGATCCTCGAAACCGGCGACCTCGTCCTCCACGACGCGCTGCACGACGTGCGCCGTCACCGCGGCCAGCGCCGCCACCGCACCGACGACCAGCAACCACTCGAGGGTCATGAGCCCGCGCTGGCCACGCCCGCCCGCCTCGCCCCGGCGCCCCCGGCTCCGCCCGACTCTCGCTGCTGGGGCCACGGCGCGGTCAATCGTCGTCCACGATGGTCCCCACCGCCGCCGGCCGATCCAACGACGCGCCCGACGGATTGCCCAGGACCAGCAGGAACGTCTCGTCCGGCTCGTCGAGCGCGTCATCGATCAGCGGCACGCGCACCTCCGCCGCCCGCTCTCCCGGGAACACCGTCGCTGTGCCCGACACGATGGCGTAGTCCGCTCCGGCCGTCGCCTGGCCGGCCTGCGCCACGGCCCACCACGACACCGACACATCCCCGGCTCGAGGTCGATGAAGCCACACGTCGAAGGTCATGAACCGGTCTCCCTCGGAGGCCCGGGCGTCGTCCACCTCCAGCCTCGGCAAGCCCGACGGGCCGACCGGGGACGACAGGCGCACCACCGCCGACGCCCGCCCCTCGACGGTCACTGCCGGGAACAGCCCTCCCAGCGGCGCCACCGAGCCGCCGGTTTCGCACTCGACTCCCACG
Source organism: bacterium (assembly GCA_026708055.1). Lineage (NCBI taxonomy): Bacteria > bacterium. The sequence continues at coordinate 44,046 of JAPOVS010000050.1, forward strand.
CTCAGCACACCCACGCCGCCCGCCGAACCGCCGTCGGACGGGTCGAAGTACAGCGACGCTTCCGACACGTACCGCTCCCCCGCAGGGCGCACCCCGGCGATGCACAGAGAATCCAGACCCGGGCGCGCCTCCAGCACCGTCTCCACCACCGTCTCGCGCCGCTCCCCCTCGCCCTCCTCGCAGCAGAGGGCAGCGGCGGTCGCCGCCTCCTCCGCCGCCAGGTCGGCCACCAGGCCCGCACGGCCCGAGACACCCGCCCACAGCACCAACAGCGCCAGCAGCATCAACACCGGCGCCAACGTCACGAACTCCAGCGCCGCAGAACCCTCCGCGCCGCGGCCGCCGCCCCGCCCCGCCACCGCCTTCTATTCCCCGAGCGGTGTCCGCGCCCCCACCGAGTCCAGCAGGCGCCGCGACGGCCCCGCCGGATCGGACACACGGAGCGAGCGCCCGGACGCGTCGGAGACGTCCAGGCGCGACCCGCACGCCGGAACCGGCGGCGGGCTCCCCGGATCCGCGGCGACCGTCAGGCGCCCGACCGACTCCGCTCCCATCCGCAGGCCCCGCGGCCACACCTGCGCGGCGGCCCACCCGGCTTGCCGCCAATCGGCGACGACCGCGACGTGGACGGCGTCCAGCACGACGGACCGGTACGCCGCCGGATGGCCGATCCCGCACGGGAGGGCCTCGGCGCTCGGAAGCGGCGACGTCGTGAGGGAATCGCTGTAGTAGCCCCGCAGCGACCCGAGGTCGATGCCCGTCGCCCCCAGGTCCCCGGCCAGCGCCGCGAACAGCAGCTCGCAGCGGCCCGACACGTACGGGTCGGCGCCGGCGCACTCGGGAGGGAATCCCTCCAGGGGCCCTCGCACGGTCTGCTCGCCGTGGCGCCACGCCACCGCCAACGTCGCCAGGTCGGCCGCCGCCTCGTGGATCGACGACTCGGCTCGCAGGCGCTGCGGCGTCGCCATCGCCACCACCGCGGCGAACACCGCCACCGGCGCCATCAGCACCACCCACAGGCTCACCGCGCCGCCGCGCTGGTCGCCGCGGCGGCGTTCGGCCACCCGCCGACGCGCCTCCGGACACGGCCCGCCTCGGTCACTGCCGGGCGCGCCGTCAACGGCGGACGGGCGCATCGCCACCGTCGACATCGCACGATCCGCCTAGCAGGACGGCAGGGAGCCGGGCACGCTCGATGAGCCCCGGCGCCCCAACTGCTGGGGGCCGGCGTCGATCGCCGCCGGCGAGCCCCCTCGCGGCGCGGGCCGGGGCCCTCGCCGCCCCGCCGTCGCCGGTGTCGGCCGGCCAAAGGCTCAGACGGGGCAGGCAGCTCTCTCGCATGAATATCGGAGTTTAGCACGATAATATAGGTTTTCTGCTCAGAGTGTGCTAGAAATGCCGCGCCGGCCGAGGCCGGCACCCGGGCAGGCGGCGCGGAGGGGCAGGTCATGGGCGACGTTGGTGTGCGTGGTGGGCGGGCTTTGGTGTCGTGGGTGGTGTCGGCGGCGTTGTTGGCCGGCGCGGTGGGAGGCGCCGTGGTGGTCCCCACGGGGGCGGGCGCGCAGGTCGTGGCGCCTGCGGCGACCGGGAGCGTGCCGGACGTGGAGTTGTCCGTGGGCGGCGCGGCGCGCACGGTCGCGGCGGGGGACTATTTCACCGGGGCCGTCGCCTCCTACGGCGCCAGCAGCGCCGACACGGCGGTGGTGTCGGTGTCGGCGTCGGGTTCGGCGGTCACCGTCACGCCCGTCGGCGCCGGGTCCACCACCGTGACGGTCACCGCCGCGAACACCGCGGGCAGCGCCGCGCAGACCTTCGCCGCCAAGGTGCTGCCGGCGGGCTGCGTGGTGGAGCTGGGGACCCTCGCGGCGGGGTCGGTCACCACCAAGACCGGCGCCTGGGCCCGCGGCGACGGGTGCCGGTCGGCGCACCGCGCGGGGGGCTCGTCGGCGCGCTATGCGGCGCGGTACTATTCGTTCACGGTCGCCGAGCCTCTGGAGGCGTGGTTCCGGTTGTCGAGTCCCCACAGCAGGCGCCTGTACCTGCTGGCCGGCGCCGGCACCGGGGGGCGCGTCCTGGACTCAGCGGGCACCCCCCGGGCGGCGTCGGCGGCGCTGTGGGAGGCCTTGCAGCCCGGAGACTACACACTGGAGGCCACCACCTACCACCCGAACAGGGAGGGAGACTTCAGCGTGAGCATCGACTCGATGGCGCTGTCGCCCCCGGCGGCGTGCACGACGCCGCTGGGCGCCCTGGCGGCGGGGCCGATCACCACCCGCAGCGGCTCGTGGGCGCGCGGCGACGGCTGCCGGTCTGTGCATCTCCCCGACAGCGCCGCGCAGCGCCACTACGCCCGCTACTACACCTTCACGGTGACCGAGGCGCTGGAAGCGCGGTTCGCGCTGTCCGCCGCCCAGGGCAAGTACCTGCACCTCCTCGCCGGCGCCGGCGCCGGCGGGCGCGTCATCGCCCGGCGGGGCAACCCCAGCGCGGCCGCACCGGCGACGGGATGGGCGGAATTGCAGCCCGGCGCCTACACGATCGCGGCGGCGACCTACCGCCCGAGCAGGGAGGGGGACTTCTCGCTGTCGATCGACTCGATGGCGCTCACCCCGCCGGCGGCGTGCGTCACGTCGCTCGGCGCCGTCGCGGCGGGGGCGACCGCCGCCCGCAGCGGCTCGTGGGCGCGCGGCGACGGCTGCCGGTCCCTGCACGCCACGTCCAGCCGCGCGGTCCGCTACTACGCCGACTACACGAGTTTCACGGTGCCCGACGCCGGCGAGGCGCGCATCGCCCTCACCAGCGGCCCCCAAGCGCGCCTGTACCTGCTGGGCGGCGCCGGCGCCGGCGGGCGCCTGCTCGCCTCCGCGGGCCACACCCGCGCCGCGTCGAACCCCTCGATCCGCCGCGTCCTCCAGCCCGGCGCCTACACCATCGAGACCGCCGCCCGCTCCCCCAGGGTCCAAGCCGACTACACCCTCAGCGTCTCCTTCGCGGTCTCGGCGCCCACAAGGGGCGACGCGCCCGCGGCCCAGCAGATCCCCGCACGCGCCGCCGCCGCGCAGATCGACATGTCCGCGGCGTTCAACGGCAACATCGACACCTACACCGCCACCAGCAGCGACACGTCGGTCGTCACGACGAGCGTGAACGGTCCGGTCCTCACGCTCAACGGCGTGACCGCCGGCACCGCCACCGTCACCGTCACCGCGACCAACGCCGCCGGCAGCGCCGCCCAGACCTTCGCCGTGACCGTCAACGCCGCCGCGCCCCAAGCGGCCGGCGCGCTCGCCGCGCAGACCCTCACCGTCGGCGGAACCGCCACCGTCGACGTGGCCGCGGCGTTCACCGGCGCCGTCGACGCCTACAGCGCCACCAGCAGCGACACCGCCGCCGTGACGGTGTCCACGACGGGTTCGGTCCTCACCCTCACCGGCGTCGCCGAGGGCCGGGCGACCGTGACCGTCACCGCAACCAACACCACAGGCAGCGCCACCCAGACCATCGCCGTCACCGTCGCGCCGGCGGCGCCCCAGGCGGCCGGCGCGCTCGCCGCCCAGACCCTCACCGCCGGCGCCAGCGCCACCGTGGACGCAGCGGGCGCCTTCAGCGGCACAGTGGACGCCTACACGGTGACCTCGAGCAACGGGGCGGTGCTGGACATCGCCCTGGCGGGCTCGGTGATCACGCTGACCGGCGTCGCCGCCGGGACCGCCACGGTCACCGTCACCGCCGCCAACGTGACCGGCAGCGCCACCCAAACCATGTCGGCGACGGTGAACCTGCCGCCCGCGCCGACACTCGGCGCCCCACTCGCCGCACAAACCCTGCAGGCCACCGAAACCCTCACCATCGACATCGCCGCCGGCTTCAACGGGCGCATCGACACCTACACCGCCACCTCCGGCGACACCAACAAACTCACCGCCGCCGCCGACGGCCCAGAAATCACCCTCACCGGCGTCACCGCCGGAACCACCACCGTCACCATCACCGCCATCAACGCCGCCGGACGCGCCGCACGATCCTTCAACGTCACCGTCAGCCCCCTCACCGCGCCCCGAACAGCCAGCACACCCACCGCGCGCACCATCGCCGTCGGCGCCGAACTCCCCCTCGAGATCGCCGATGCCTTCAGCGGCACCGTCCATACCTACAGTGCCACCAGTAGCGACACCACCAAACTCACCACCAGCGTCGACGGCTCGACGGTCACCCTGGTCGGTGTTGCCGCCGGTACCGCGACGGTCACCCTCACCGCCGCCAACACCGCCGGATCGGCCACTCAGACCTTCACCGCCACCATCCAAACACCCGACGAACTCACCATCGCGCTTGCCGCGCCGTCCCACTGCCTGGGCTCCGAAGGCGTCCTGGCGCCCGGCGGCGGACGCCGAGGTGTCGGCCACATTGACATCACCTACCACGTCACCGGCGGCGCCGCGCCCTACACAATCACCAGTCCCGACGCCCCCGGCACCACGCACACCGAACCCACCGGCACCTTCACCATCAGCTGCGCCCAACGCGGCATCGACCTCAGTTCCGTCACTGTCGAAACCAACGTCGTTGAGGCTGGCCCCCGCACCCTCACCATCACCGCCACCGACAACACCGCCGTCACCACCAGCACCGACATCCAAATCGAAATAGCCGAGGACGCGTATACCACCGAATACAACGACGGTCAAATGCACCCCGGCAAGACCTACGTCCTCGGCACCCCCGACGACTGGGTCCTCATCACCCTGCCCCGAGGCCTCACCCTCCAGTTCACCGGCCTCAGCCAACACAACACAGCACACTTCACAGAACCCACCAGCGGCGCTGAAATCGTCCTGGACTGGACCACCGGACGAGAAATCCGCCGCACCACCCCGACAGGCATCGGACATACCAATACCCGTACACGCACAGCCAACCCACTCTTCAGCGCACTCAAGATCGCCAAACCAACCGGACAAGAATACGGTGCCGAACCGGACCGCTGGCGACCCTACCAAGACCTCCCTGACGGCACGTATGTCGGCGTGCACCTCAAAATGCTTGCTGGCGAGGAACTAGTTGTCTGTACTCTCGCGAACGACTCTGCGTTGAAACAACTGATTCAACGGAGCACCGATGCATGGAATCAGCGGATTCAGATCGCGAACGCAGGTTTCTCAAGAGACGTCTTCGACTTTAGGAGTGCCTGTCCGAGTAGTCAGAACGAGATTGACGTGAAGGTAATTCAGGTAACGGCGGACAGTATCTCAAACTACTGCGACGGAACTCCTCCGGCATGCGCGGAAACCCTTCGGGTTGGAGGCAATCCACCTAGAGTCACCGGGAAGACAATCTACATTGACAGGAGATACGGTTCTGGACCGACCGCGGCACCGCCTCCGAACCCGGAGGTTCCCGGTGCAATACTAGCAGGAGACAAGCTGCGTGTGATGATCCATGAATTGGGCCATATGCTCGGTCTTGGCGACTACGGGAACTGTGGTAGCACAACGTTCGTGTCAGTCATGGCAGGGGGGAAATGCATCCCCAGCGAGGCCAATGACTATGGGTGGAGTAGGGCTCAAGACTTGATACAAGATCGGGACTTGGAGGACTTATATGCGCTTTATCATCCGAGGGCGCGCGTCGGCATGTTTTTCTACGACGGAGATTCGGCGGGATGGAGGCTATATGCGGGCCGTCCGCCTGCGGACAAGGCTAGTCCTAGGAATTACGTGAGCAATGCAGAGCGTTATGTGGTGTTCGGACGGGAGGTGGAATCAAACGACACATGGGTATATAAGGGTTCGTTCAGCCGAGATTGGGCCTGGGACTGGCTGGCTAATGGTGAAGCCGAGGTACGAGACGAACACGGACAGGTCGTCCGGGTGCAAAACCTATGGATAGGCGACTCCCTCACGAATATAAGAGGCCGTGAGTTCGCGGTGTTCGGTATCACAGGCGGCGATATTGAACAGACATCAAGGCGTGAGATAGAGGAGCATGCGACTTGGCAGGCCAATGTGCGTGATACGGAATGGTCGCTGGGTGAACCGCTGATCGTTTTCGGTCCCCCTGAAAAGCCGCGGATCCGTCAAGCGGTCGCAGGCAACAGGTACGTGACTCTGTCCTGGAACAAAGTCCCTGGTGCCACCAAGTACTATATCCACGTATACTTCGAGGGCGGAACCCAAACAATACGGAAACCGATCGAGGTTGACGCCTTCAAAGACGCAGTCCAGATCACATGCGGTATCACCGTTACGATCGACGGCTTGCGGAACCGGACCGCCTATGACTTCAGCGTCGAGGCGGCGCGCTTAGGCGTGTTCATGCGCAGTCAAATGTCCGACAGGGTGTCCGCAACGCCAACTTCACCAATTAGTCCGCGGAGCGCGGGCGCGGGGGGCCGCTCGGACAGCAGCACGCCTCTTGCTGCGGGTCGGAGTGTTGGTGGGTCTGGTTCGTGCACGGTTCCTGTGGAGGTGGATCCGATCGTGGAGGTATCGGGGGTGTGTCCGGAGGATGGGCATTCCTGGGCGTTGAGGGCTGTCGGTGCGGGGTTTGCGTGCGAGCGCCCGGATTCGGCGCCGGTGACGCCGGGAGAGCGGGTTGCGAGTTGCCCGAGCCTTGAGCCCCCGTATGCGGTGGTGCCTGTTGACGGTGTCGAGAAGTGCACCCGGTCGCTGGGCGCGGCGCCGACGGCGAGTCTGGGCGACCCCGAGTGCGAGGATGGGTTCACGCCGGTCAGCGGCGGGGCGTCCTGCTCGAAGACCGACGCGGTGCCGGCGTCGGCGACGCGTTCGTGTTCGGCGGGGTATTCGCCGGTGAGGTTCTTCGTGGGTCCGGGCGTGGCGGGGTACAGGTGCGAGAAGTCGGTGCCGGCGACGGCGGAGACAGCGCCTTCATGCTCGGAGGGGTATTCGCTGGCGAGGATCCCGTTGGGCGGCCAGTACTGCCGCAAGTCGGTGCCGGCGACGGCGACGGTGACGCGTTCGTGCTCGGGGGACTATGTCTTGGCAAGGTTCTTCGTGCAGCCGGGCGTGGCGGGGTACAGGTGCGAGAAGTCAGTGCCGGCGACGGCGTCGACGACGTATTCGTGCTCGGAGGGGTATTCGCTGGCGAGGATCCCGTTGGGCGGCCAGTACTGCCGCAAGTCGGTGGCGGCGACGGCGACGGTGACGTATGTCTGCTCGGAGGGGTATTCGCTGGCGAGGTTCTTCGTGCAGCCGGGCGTGGCGGGGTACAGGTGCGAGAAGTCGGTAGCGGCGGCGGCGAAGACGACCTATGAGTGCCGGTCGGGGTACCGGTTGGTGACGACGCTGCTGGGCGGCGCGATCACCCGCTACTGCCGCAAGACGGTGCCAGCGACGGCGACGTACTCCTGCCCGTCGGGCTACACGCGCAGCGCCACGACCTGTCACAAGTACACCTACACCAGCCCGACGGGCGCGACGTGCCCGGCGGGCTACACGCTCATCTACAACGGCCTCTACTATCTGTGCCGCAAGAAGCTCACCACCGCCGCCACCATCACCTACTCGTGCAGTTCGGGAAGGCTGTCGGGCTCGAACTGCATCCTCACCGCTGCGCCGAAGACGACGACGACGTACTCGTGCAGCGCGGGGACCCT